>CAYLIX010000081.1:0-6257 GCA_964383775.1 uncultured Planctomycetia bacterium | reverse complement strand
TAGAGAGAAGGCAAAGATACTGGATAGAGAAGGTATAGAGCGGGCAGTAAAGCGCATTGCGCACGAAATACTGGAGCGTAATAAAGGGACAAATGGGCTCATTATCATAGGCATACGAAACAGGGGCGAGTACCTGGGCCAACGCGTAACCAAGGCCATAAAAGAGATCTCAGGCAAACCAGTCTCCTTTGGCACACTGGACATCACCTTATATAGAGATGACCTTACAGAAGTGGCAGAGAGCCCGGTATTAAAAGAGACGAAGATTGACTTTGATATCACTAAGAAGAAGGTTGTGCTCGTTGATGATGTATTATATACAGGCCGAACCATAAGGTGTGCCATGGATGAACTAATAGATTTTGGAAGGCCGAGCATTATACAACTTGCAGTACTCATAGATAGAGGACATAGAGAACTTCCCATACGCGCAGACTATGTAGGAAAGAATGTACCGACATCTGTAGATGAGGTCATTGAGGTAAAACTAACGGAGGTAGACGAAAGTGACGAAGTTATTATATGCGAAAAAGTCGGAGATAAATAGAGTGGCTACTAAGAAGAAGATAAACTGGACAAAGAAAGACCTTTTAGGGCTTGAATATCTTACAAAGGATGAGATAGAGCTTATCTTAGAGCATGCCGCCTCTTTTAAAGAGGTCCTGGCCCGACCATTAAGAAAGGTCCCTACTCTGCGGGGTAAGACTGTAGTGAATCTCTTCTATGAACCCTCTACAAGGACGAGGACATCTTTTGAGCTTGCAGCAAAGAGGCTCTCAGCAGATGTAATCAATGTAGTAAAAGAGTCATCCAGCATACAAAAGGGTGAGACCCTGCTAGATACTGGCCGTAATCTCGAGGCCTTAAAGATAGACGTAATGGTAGTAAGGCACAATTCGTCAGGGGCAGCGACCATGCTTGCACGCTCAGTCAATATGAGTATTGTAAACGCAGGCGATGGTTGGCATGAGCACCCTACACAAGCACTCCTCGACATCTTTACCCTGAAAGAAAAACTGGGCAAGATCGATGGACTCAATGTGAGCATAATAGGCGATATTGCACACTCCAGAGTAGCGCGTTCCAATATATGGGGCCTCACAAAGCTCGGAGCAAATGTAATGGTCTGCGCCCCAAAGAAGCTTATCCCATCCCAGATAGAGAAGATGGGGGTAAAGGTAACGAGTAGCATTGATGAAGCGTTAAAGAATGCAGATGCTATAAATGTACTGCGCATGCAATTCGAGAGGGATAAGAAGGATGCCTTCCCATCAAGGATGGAGTACTTTAATACCTTTGGTATTACTGAAGAGCGGCTTAAGAAAGCCAAGAAAAGAATAGTAGTAATGCATCCTGGCCCCATAAATAGAGGGGTAGAGATGTCAGGCGAGGTCGCAGACGGGGCAAACTCAGTAATCTTAGAGCAGGTAACAAACGGCATAGCAGTGAGGATGGCAGTATTATATCTGGTCACGCATGCTAAGAAGGAAAGATAGAGATGATAATAACTAATGGCCGCATAATAGACCCAGCAAATAAGAGAGACGAGATAAGCGACATCCTTATTAAGGGTAGTAAAATAGAAAGAGTCGCAAAGAATATTAAGGCCGGTAAAGAAGAGACAATAGATGCTAAGGGCAAGATAGTCATCCCCGGCATCATAGATATGCATGTCCACCTAAGAGAGCCAGGCAGAGAAGATAACGAGACCGTCCTTTCAGGTACCAAGGCAGCCATAGCAGGTGGCATAACGAGCGTATGTGCTATGCCAAACACCTATCCAATTATGGATAGCATAAAGACGCTTAATGCATTGAACAATATTATAAAGAGAGATTCATCTACCAATACATATATAATAAGCGCCATTACTGAAGAGAGAAAAGGCCAAAAACTCGTTGATATCAAAGGCATGAAGTCCAAAGGTATAGTAGCCATATCTGATGATGGTGGGAGTGTGCAGGATAATAAGATAATGCAGAAGGCCCTTAAAAAAGCCAGGGAAGAAGACGTGCTTGTCATATCGCACTGCGAAGATAAGACATTGTCTGGCAAGGGCGTAGTAAACGAAGGTATAGTAGCAACAAAGCTGGGTTTACGCCCCATCTCCAGAAAATCAGAGTATGCATTTGTAGAGAGGGACATAGATCTGGCAAAAAAATATAAGGCGAGGCTCCACATAGCACATGTAAGCTGCAAAGAGTCAGTGGATATCATAAGAAAGGCAAAGAAGAACGGAGTCAATGTAACTGCAGAGGCGACCCCGCACCATTTTAATCTTACAGATACATGCTGCGAGACTTATGATACGCGCACTAAGATGAGCCCGCCTCTTCGCTCAAAGAGCGACGTAGATGCAATAAAAGAGGCATTGAAGGATGGTACCATAGATATAATAGCCTCAGACCATGCCCCTCATGGGAAGCACGAAAAAGAGATCGTATTCGAACGCGCAGCCTTTGGCATAATAGGGCTCGAGACTTCACTTGCACTATCTATCATGGCGCTAGTAGATACAAAGAAGATCTCATGGAACAGGCTTGTAGAGCTTATCTCTTTAAACCCTGCAAGGATCCTGAACCTAAAGAAGAAGGGAAGACTCTCCCCGGGGTGCGATGCAGATATTACGATAATCGATCCCAACAAAAGATGGACCTATAAAAAAGAAACGATAGTATCCAAGAGCAAAAATTCTCCATTCATAGATTGGCAGTTTAAAGGAAAGGCAGTAGCAGCGATAGTAGGGGGTAAGCGCATAGATGTCTAGATATATAGCAGACCTTCATATCCACTCAAAATATTCCCGCGCAACATCAAAGGATATGGATATTGAAAGCCTTACAAAATGGGCAAAGATCAAAGGCATAGGGCTTGTAGGAAGCGGAGACTTTACGCACCCGGATTGGCTTAGAGAGCTTAAAAACACGCTTAAGCCCAAAGAAGATGGTATCTATGAATACAGCGGCATAGACTTTATCCTCTCCGTAGAAGTGTCGAACATATATTTTAAAGCAGGAAGAACCCGCAAGGTACATAACCTGATATTCTCACCAGATTTTAAGACTGCAGACCGCATAAATAAGTATCTTAATTACCACGGTAAACTGGCATCAGACGGTAGGCCGATCTTGAGCCTTGCATGTGACAAGATGGCAAGAGAGCTTTATAAGATCAATCCGCATATTATGATCATACCTGCACATGCATGGACCCCGCACTTTTCAGTGTTCGGATCAAACTCCGGGTTTAACAAGATAGAGGAATGCTTTGAAGGCGAGACGAAGAATATCCACTCACTCGAGACAGGACTATCCAGTGACCCTGCCATGAACTGGCAATGGTCAAAGATCGATCGCTTTACCCTGACGTCCAATTCAGATGCACACTCACCAAGCCGTTTAGGGCGAGAGGCCAATGTATTCAACGCGCCTGTGACATATACAGAGCTTGCAGATATATTAAAGAATAAAGATTGTACAAGGTTCTTGTATACAATAGAATTCTTCCCTGAAGAGGGGAAGTATCACTGGGATGGCCACAGGGCATGTAACCAACGCTTATCTCCGAAAGAGTCAAAGAATGTGGACAATAGATGCCCCTCCTGTGGCAAAAAGCTCACCATAGGTGTTATGAATAGGGTAGAGGCGCTAAGTGACAGGCAAGAAGGATATGTTCTGGAGAGTTCTCCCCCATATAAGAGCCTCATCCCTCTTGTAGAGATAGTATCATTTGCCATGGGTATGGGCAGGGATTCCAAGACTGTGCAGAGAGAGTATAACAGCCTTATAAAGACGTTTGGCACAGAGTTTAGCATATTACTGGATATACCAACAAAGGAGCTTTTGAATAAAGTACCTGCAAAGATAGCAAAGGGCATTATAAAGGTGCGCGAAGGCAGGGTAAAGGTTACTCCCGGATACGACGGGGTATATGGAAAGATAGAGATATTTACAGATGAGGACGAGGAGTCAAAGAGACAACTCACATTCTTCTCATGAAGCAGATAAGAGCGAAGATATTATCAAATAAGGAAATCTCAAAAGGGCGGTTCAAGATATCGCTTGAAGCCCCGGCTATCTCTGGTGAATCATCTCCAGGGCAATTTGTAATGGTAAAGTGCTCTGATAAAGTTAAACCCTTCTTAAGGCGGCCATTCTCATTCCATAAGATAGATAAAGAGGGCTTTGAACTACTTTATCAAGTAACGGGTGAAGGTACTGCTCTCTTGTCAAAGAAGAAGGAAGGCGAACAACTCGATCTAATCGGTCCCCTTGGAACTGGTTTCCAGATTGAGGAAAAAAGAGACGCAATACTCATAGCAGGCGGCATAGGCGTGGCGCCCTTGTATGCATTGGCAAAGGATCTAAAAAGAAGAGGGATACTATTAAAGATATTACTGGGCACAAAGACCAAGAGCCATATCCTATGCATGGAAGATTTTAAGGAGCTAACACAGGATATTGAGATCGCAACAGAAGATGGTTCCATGGGCAATAAGGGGCTTGCTACAAATTTACTAAAGCCAGAGAAGAAGCACATAATATATGCATGCGGCCCCAACGCAATGCTAAGAGCAACAGCAAAGATAGCAAAAGAGAATGGCGCATTGTGCCAGGTCTCTTTAGAAGAACGCATGGGATGCGGCACAGGCGTGTGCATGGGGTGCGCAGTAGAGACTGCAACAGGATATAAGAGGGCATGTAAAGATGGACCAGTATTCAACGCAGGAGAGATAATATGGCAAAGTTAGGCATAGATATTGGAAAGATACGTATGAAGAACCCGGTCATGGTAGCATCCGGGACATTCGGATATGGCAAAGAGCTTACAGATTTAGTCGATATAGAGAAGCTCGGTGCCATAGTGACAAAGACCATTACACTTAAACCTCGCATAGGCAACAAGCCTCCCCGCATAGCAGAGACACCATCAGGCATGCTCAATGCTATAGGCCTGGAAAATGACGGCGTAGATGCATTTATAAAAGAGAAGATGCCATATCTGAAGAGGTGCAATATCCCGGTAATAGTGAGTGTAAGCGCACAGAACGCAGGAGACTTTTCAAAGCTTGCACAGAAGCTTGATAAGGTGGAAGGGGTATCTGCGCTTGAGATCAACATCTCATGCCCTAATCTCGCTACTAAGAGACTCTTTTCCCAGGATGCAGGGGCTACCAATAATGTGGTAAAGGCAGTACGAAAATCCACAGCCCGTACTATTATAACCAAGCTTACCCCTAATGTTACAGATATAGCCAAGATAGCAAAGGCAGCAGAGGATGCAGGGTCTGATGCAGTCTCCCTGGTCAATACCTATGCAGGCATGGCTGTAGATATAGATACAAAGAAACCACTCCTTGGCAATATAACCGGGGGCTTAAGCGGCCCTGCAATAAAGCCACTTGCCTTAAAAGCAGTATGGGATGTCTATAATGCAGTAAAGATACCCATAATAGGCATGGGAGGCATAATAGAGGCCAATGATGCACTGGAATTCATGATATGCGGGGCTACAGCAGTGGCTATTGGCAGTGCAAACTTTGTAGAGCCTAAGAAAAGCATTGAAATTATAGAATCCTTAGAGTATTATATTAATAGTAATAATATAAGTGACATAAAGGACATAATAGGCTCACTAAAGGCATGAAGACTAAAGAGAGAATAATACTAGCCCTCGATTGCAATGACACAGAGTCTGCCAAGACCCATGTAGATAAACTATATCCCACCATAAAGGCATTTAAGATAGGCAGCCAGCTCTTTACCACGTGCGGCCATGAAGCAATAAATATGGTCAAGAGAAAGGGCGCAGACTGCTTTCTCGACTTAAAATTCCATGATATACCAGCCACAGTGGCGCATGCAGCAGCATCCGCAACATCCCTCGGCATAGATATATTCAATGTCCATGCTTCAGGTGGAGTCACTATGATGAAGATGGCAAAGGAGTCGTCAAAAGAGGCAGCCAAGAGACTAAAGGTCAAGGCCCCATTGATCCTGGGCGTGACCGTACTTACCAGCATGGATAAGAAGGATCTGAATAATATGGGGATCAAGCGTTCTCCTGAAGAAGAGGTGCTGTTCCTGGCAAAACTGGCCAAAGAGGCTGGGCTCGATGGTGTTGTGGCATCCGCAGATGAGATAATATCAATAAAAAAGGAGCTGGGCAAAGACTTTATAGTAGTAACACCCGGCATAAGGCCGTCCTGGGCAAAGAAGAATGACCAGAAGCGTACAGCCACCCCTAAAGAGGCATTT
>CAYLIX010000080.1:0-6296 GCA_964383775.1 uncultured Planctomycetia bacterium | reverse complement strand
AATATTATAATAAGTCAAATCGGGGGAGAGTTATGCTGCCTGCACTAGTCGAATTTGGTAATAATAAGATCTTCTTTACTGTAGCACTTGCCTGGATATTTGCCCAGACTACAAAGGTCTTACTGGGTATTGTGCGCGAAAGGCGTTTTAACTTTATGTGGTTTGTAGGTACAGGGGGATTGCCGAGCTCACATGCTGCGGGCGTTACTGCCCTTGCAAGCTCTATAGGCCTTTACGCGGGGTTTGATACAGCCCTCTTTGCAATAGCGCTTCTCTTTGTCATAGTAGTCTTGTTTGATGCGCAGGGCGTAAGGCGCGCAAGCGGCCAGCAGGCGCAGATATTAAATAAGATACTGGATGACATATACTGGAAGAGAAAGATCCATGAAGACCGCCTAAAAGAGTTATTGGGCCATACACCTGTGGAGATCTTTGCAGGCATAGCCATAGGTATCTTCATGAGCCTTCTATGCTATAAGTAGGTCGCTATTTTCTTAAAATAACAGAATGGAATTATAAGATGAAAAAGAATATAGTTATTATCCTGAGTCTGGTAGTAATTGTTTTGTTAGGCTTCTATTTTGTAAGTGCCGTTATTATTAAAAAGGGTAATTCTTCAAAAGAGGGTCTAAAGAACGACGAAGATCCTCAGGCCTTATTATACAAAAAGGCACAGGCCCTTAAGACGGAAAATTCTTACCTTGAGGCCTTATCTATATACGAAGGTATAGTCGAGGAGTCACAGGATAGCAAGCTGACTGAAGATGCAAAGAGAGATATTATGGCGCTTAAGATAGCGCTGCTCTTCTCACCTACAGCGACTGATGATAGCGTGGTATACATAATTAAAAAAGGTGATACCTTAGGCAAGATTGCCAAAGAATACAATACTACAGTGGAGCTATTAATGCGGTCAAATAATCTGCCTAGTGATCTCATAAGGGTAGGGGGGAGACTGAAGATTACTACTGCTACATATAGTGTGGTAGTAGACCGCTCACAGAATGTACTGATCTTAAAGTCAAACGAAGAGGTCTTAAAGACCTATAGAGTGGCTACCGGCATAAATAATTCTACACCCCTTGGCGAATTTAAGATCGTCAATAAGCTCAAAGACCCTGTGTGGTACAAGGCCGGCGCAGTGGTACCATCCGGTAGTCCGGAGAATATATTGGGATCGAGATGGATGGGTATATCCGTTTCAGGTTACGGGATACACGGCACTACACAACCAGAGTCTATAGGTGAGCATGTTACAGCTGGTTGTGTCCGCATGAGAGAGCCTGATGTACAGGAGTTATATACGATATTACCTGTAAGCGCGGAAGTGACTATAATAGATTGAATCCAGGTGGTGATAGATGGATTTTGAGAAACCCATTATAGAGCTTGAGAAGAAGATCGAAGAGCTCAAGAGCTTTACCTCTAAGGAGGACATAGACCTTTCAAGCGAGATAAAGAAGCTGGAGGTAAAGCTAAAAGAGGTCAAGAAGGAGATCTTTGAGCATCTTACCCCCTGGCAAAGAGTCCAGATAGCCCGGCATCCCAAAAGGCCCTACACATCAGATTATATAAACATGATAACGAGTGACTTTGTAGAACTCCACGGAGATAGAGGATATTCAGATGACAAGGCAATAATAGGAGGATTTGCAAAGATAGATAAGACCAGGGTCATGATAATGGGCCATCAGAAAGGCCGTGATACAAAAGAGAATCTCCAGAGAAACTTTGGCAGTGCTCATCCAGAGGGTTATCGTAAGGCTATGAGGCTGATGAAGCTGGCTGAGAAATTTAAGACACCGGTCATTACCCTTGTAGATACACCGGGTGCTTATCCCGGGATAGGTGCGGAAGAGAGAGGCCAGGCTGAGGCCATAGCATATAACCTTAGAGAGATGGCAGTACTTACTACTCCTATAATGGTGATCGTCATAGGTGAAGGTGGTTCAGGTGGTGCCCTGGGTATAGGCGTAGGCGACAGGGTATGCGTGCTGGAGAATGCATACTATTCAGTGATATCCCCTGAAGGGTGTGCAGCCATCCTGTGGAAGGACCGGGCAAAGGCACCAGAGGCTGCTTCAGTATTGAGGCTTACAGCTGACGATTTATTTAAGATGGATATTATAGATGAGGTAATAAAAGAACCCCTTGGCGGGGCACATAGGGACCCGCAAAAAATAGCCAATAACATAAGAAAGAGAATAAATAAATTTTTGTCAGATACAAAGGACATGCCCGAAGAGAAACTTACCAAAGCCAGGTATGACAAATTCCGAAAGATGGGGGTCTTTAAGGAATAAGTGAAAGAGAAGATCAGCATACCAAGCAACCCAAGATATATAAAGAAGATAATCTCGCGGATAGTGGATATATTGGTGGAGAGAAGAATAAATAAGTCCATTATCTTTGATGTAAGATTATCCGCAGAAGAAGCCCTCTTAAACGCAATAGAGCATGGAAATAAGAGGAGGAAAGGGCTTTTGGTAGAGGCGTCATTCTCGATCGACGATAAACAGCTGGAGCTAGTAATAAAAGATAAAGGTTCCGGCTTTGATAAGATTGCCCTGCCAGATCCCACCAAAGACAATAACATATTAAGATCTCATGGACGTGGTGTATACCTTATACATAAACTTATGGATAAGGTAGAATATAGCCGAAAAGGAAACGCTGTGAAGCTTATAAAGTATTTAAAAGGGGGGTGCTCGCTATGAGGAAGATTTTTGTAGTATTGGCAGTAGCTGTGTTTGCAGTAGGAATTTTTCTGCATAATGCATGCGCCGAAGAAGCCACCATTCTCTTTACAGAAGGCGATGTAAAGATTGGTTATGCGGCTAGCCCTGGTGAATGGACAGATGCCATTGCAGATGCAATTGTAGTAGCAGGGGATAGACTTAAGACCGGAGAGGCCTCCTGGGTAGAGCTGGAGATAGGAAAGGATACCAATAATATAGTAAAGCTCGATGAAAATACGACGGTCGATATTATAGAGCTCGTTAATGTAAAGATAGGGCTTCTTGACGGAGAGGTACGTTCATCAGTAGAGAGCTTGGCCAAAGATTCTACATTTGAGATAGTTACGCCCACAGCCGTATGCGGCGCAAGAGGTACAGGCTGGGATACCATGAGAGAAGGTGACCGTGTTACAGTAGATGCATATGAGAATAAAGTCTTTATGAACAGGATCTCTGAAGAAGGTGATGTACTTGAGAAGGCCATAATCACTGCAGGCCAGAGGGCCGTATTAGAGGATAGAGCACAGGCCATAGCAATGAAGGACCTACCTACAGATAGGGTAGAGAGATGGAATAGCTGGAAGGGTAATATTGCTGAACGAAGAAGCGCTCCTGCAGCTATGGAAAAGCCTCAGGAGAAGGACAAAAGCGCAGGCATGCAAGCACCACCACCACCATCTGAAGTAGATAGGATAAGAACGCTTGAACGCGAAGCAATAAAACGAGAGATGCTGGAGAAATCTGAACTTCCAGAGAAGATGGACAATGTGCGTCCACCCATCAGAGAACGTGTCAGAGATAAGGCAAATACAAGCGGTCAAAAGAGAGACAGGCGCTTTATACGACGCAGGCTACAGAATACAAAGACCGCTACGAGCAATGGGACATAATAAGAATAAAGAGCACAATCCTATGAGGCGGAGAGTGCGAATAATAGTATCTTTGGTACTATCGATCTTATTATCCGGGCTCTCCGCCTCATTTTATCCTGCATTGTGCGTGGAAGACATAGAAGAACAGTATCCCACTGTAAGCAAAAAAGAGACTGCGCCTCCCAAGAAGATCTCTACCATTGTAAAGAAGAAGACCAAAAAAGATAGAGTGCAGTATAAGATGAATGTCTCTACGTCAGCAGGCTACGATGCAAATGTAGACCTTGAGCGATACGACGAAGATGGCAGTATATTTTTGCAGGATACGTTTGGCATAAAAGTAAAGTGTGATCTTAATGAGATGTTTGATCTAACGGCAAGTTATAATCTTACATGGATAAAATATCTTAAGTATTCCACACCTGATCTTCTCGATAATGTCTTTAGCCTGCAGATAGATGCAAAGCTCAATGATCGTTTTTTGCTCTTTACTGAATATGAGCTAGATGTAGCAAAATTTCCTCATGATAATATAAGCGAATATAATATGCACCAGGTGACCAATGGCATAAGGCATAATGTATCGGATTGGTTTTACCATACATTGAGCCATGAGTTCTTTTATAAGCATTATGTAAGGTGGAAGACCCAGAATAGCATGGGGTATATGTTTTTACGCGACAGGGATGATATACGAAATAGCATCGTTCATAAAACAGGAATATTTATGGGCAATAAGACCTTCTTAAGGACTGAGAATAGATTCTATTATAATGAATCGAACGAGCTATTCTTGGATTATTATGACTACAGGGCATTTAAATCAAAGGTAAGTATCATACGCCTTATCAATAAAAAACTCTATGGACTTGCAAACTTTGCCTACCAGTATAAGGCCTATATCCAGCGTGGCGTCTCTGATCATCCGACTGAAGACCAGCGTGACCACCTCTTAATGGGCGGTGCGTCTCTATTCTATGATATCACACCAAAGATATCCCTGGGAACGAGCCTTGACTACAGAAAGAACTTTTCCAATGAGAATGAACAGGCCTATGAGGATTATGTGGTATCGAGCGGCCTCTACTATTCATTTTAACCTATGAAAAAAAAGACAAAACCCATCCGTATATTACTGATATTGGCAGTCATACTTGTATTGGCCCTGCCTTCCTGGTTCAGGTTTCTGGAGAGTTTTGAGCTTATAACGCTGGATATTAGATTTAATCTCCGCCCTCCGCAAGAAGAGAATAAGGACATAGCAATAATAGAGATATCGAATGACTCCCTTGCAAAGATAGGTAAATGGCCTTTCGGCAGAAATTGGCATGCTGCCATAATAGACATACTATCTGCTTATAATGCAAGGATGATCATATTTGATACACTATTTAGCGAGCCAAGCCCCTTTGATGAGCGCCTGATTGAATCTACAAAACGCGCAGGTAATGTATATTATGCCTTTGGCTTTCGTATGCCAAAGATACAACCCGCTTCTATGATAGAAACAGATAGAATAGATACAGATATCTTGCCTGGCTTAAAAGAAGCGGCAAAGGGACATGGGTTCATAAATGTCTTACCCGATGTAGATGGAAAGACGAGGCGTATCCCGTTAAGGATTAAGCATAAAGGCAGGATATATCCGCATCTGGCACTACTTACAGCTGCCGATTATCTAGGCAGAGATTACAATAAGATAGAGGTCCCACTTGATGAAAAATCACGCGCCTTTATAAATTTTGCAGGGACATGGCAGGAAACCTTTAAGCATTATTCATACATAGACATAATCAAATCCTACCAGCTCATTTCAGAAGGGGGATCAGGGGTCATGAATCTTAATGACCTCAGAGACAAGGTATGTTTCATAGGACTTACAGCAACGGGCACACACGATTTAAATCCCATCCCTCTCCAGGAGCGTTATCCCGGACTTGGCGTGCATGTAAGCCTCTTTAATACCATTGCCACACAGAATTTCTTAAAGAGGGCAAGCAGGCTTATTAATCTCTCTGTACTTTTCTTATTGTCCATGCTTACTATACTCATTACCTCAAGGACCAGGCCATTTGTAAGTTTTCGATCTCTCATCCTTATTATAGCGACTCTATGCATATCAGGCATAGGGCTCTTTATATATGCAAATATATGGATAGACCTCTTCTATCCAATACTGGCTTTAGTAACTATATATCTAGTAGTCATCTTTTATAAGTATGTTACAGAGAGAGATAAGAGACTACTTATGGATAAAGAATTAGAGCTGGCAAAGAGGATACAGCGTTCTTTTCTTCCAAAGAGATCTCCGACGAATAGTTCCTGCAATATAGCTGCAGTCATGTCTCCTGCAAGGCAGGTGGGAGGAGATTTTTATGACTTTGTTGAATTAAGGGATGGAAGACTCGGGGTTATGGTAGGTGATGTATCAGGAAAGGGCATAGGCGCAGCCCTCTATATGGCAAAGGCAGTTTCTCTATTCCGTATATTTGCTAAAGAAGCGCTCACTACAAAAGATGCACTTATTAGGCTGAATAAGGCCCTAACCGAAGAAGATACATCCGGGGTATTTGTAACAGTATCATACCTAATATATGACGCAGCTAAAAAGAGTGTGATCTTTTCAAGCGGAGGACACTTACCCGCTATTATCTTAAAAAAAGGAGGTAACTGCCGTAATATCGAT
>CAYLIX010000079.1:4490-6359 GCA_964383775.1 uncultured Planctomycetia bacterium | reverse complement strand
TAAGGCGCCTGCCATGCCTATGACCTTATTTCTGTCAAACCCACTCTCTTTATATGCAAGAAATGCCATAAGGTCCAGTGGATTGGTGACGACTATCACTATAGCATTCGGCGAATGCACTTTTATATTCTTGATCACATCTTTGATGATAGCGCTATTCTTACCTATGAGGTCAGCGCGGCTCATGCCTGGCTGCCTGGGAAATCCAGCGGTTATGACTATTATATTGGACTCTTTTATGCAGGCGTAATCATCTGTTCCAATGATCGATCTACTGATGCCTATGGCTGATGCAGAGTGCATAAGGTCCAAGGCCTTTGCCTGGGCCATCTCCTTTGCGATATCGAGGATTATTACATCCGCAATATCTGCTTCCAGCACCCTCTTTGCGAGTGTAGAGCCTACATTGCCTGCGCCTATTATGGATATCTTCACTCATACCTCTCTTGTATTAAAGGGGACGTTTCTATATGCTGTAATTCCTTATGTAATAATGAGTTACAACTCGTCGTTTTCCGCCTGTAAATAAAGCAAATTCGTGGAAATCGACCAATTGTAATTTCTTTAACCATATAGAGTTGTATCATAGAGAAACGTCCCCTTTTATTCTTTCGATTATAGCGTCTGCCATCTTGCTAGTACTTGCTGCTGTAGGATCATTTCGGTCAGGCTTAAGATCATATGTTACGTCCTTACCTTCGGCTATGACACTGGCTATTGCATTCTCCAGTTTATTGGCTGCCTTCTCTTCTTTTAAGTGGCGCAGCATGAGCACGCCTGATAACATCATGGCGCATGGGTTTACTCTATCTTTTCCTTTGTACTTAGGTGCTGATCCATGTGTAGGCTCAAAGAGGGCTATCTCTTTGCCTATATTGGCCCCTGGCGCTACTCCCAATCCTCCTACTAGTCCAGCGCAAAGATCTGAGACTATGTCTCCGTAAAGGTTTGGCAGAACAATACAGTCATAGAGCTCAGGCTTCTGCACAAGCTGCATAGACATGTTGTCTACTATTCTATCTTCGAATTCTACTTTACCCTTGTATCTTGTAGCGACTTGCCTTGCCACCTCTAAGAATAGGCCATCAGTATACTTCATGATATTTGCCTTGTGCACAGCAGTCACTTTTTTTCTGTTGTTCTTCAGGGCATATTGAAATGCAAAATCGACTATCCTCTCTGAAGCAAATACAGATATAGGCTTTATAGAGATGGCAGAATTGTCTGTAATCTTTTTTTTGGAGAGTTTTTCTATTTTCTTTATAAGGTTATTTGTATCCTTTGACCCTTTTTCAAACTCTATCCCTGCATAGAGATCCTCAGTATTCTCTCTGAATACGATAAGGTCTACCTTATCATAGTGCGATTTAACGCCTTTATATAGTTTACACGGCCTTACACATGCATAGAGATCAAGCTCCTGGCGCATCTTTACATTGACGCTCCGGAACCCCTTGCCTACGGGTGTTATGATAGGTCCTTTTATAGCTACCTTGTTCTTCCTTATGGAATCGAGGACCTTATCAGGAAGCGGGGTGCCTTCGCTCTCCATGACGTCAGAGCCTGCATGTACAACATCCCAGGCGATCTTGACCTTTGTAGCCTCTATACATCTTCTGGTGGCCTCTGATATCTCAGGGCCTATTCCATCTCCCGGTATCAACGTTATTCTATGTTTCATTAGATATATTGAAACCTCCATGTTTATTAAAGTGTGATACCACGCCTCCATCCTTTAGAAGCTTTAACATTAAAGGTGGTATGGGTTTTATTGAAATATTAACATTTTTGGAAATATTTTTGATTTTACTCTCCTTAAGTATAAGTTCTAACTTATTATTATTTTCAATTTTATCCGTATCGCATTCT
>CAYLIX010000079.1:1059-4480 GCA_964383775.1 uncultured Planctomycetia bacterium | reverse complement strand
TACATAATTCCATTTTTGATAAATTAGCATCACTTAATCCGATATTAAAAGCATTTCTATAAAATATTCTTGCGAAACTTTTAGCTATAACCGCACGCAAACCGCTTTCCTTAATTACCCATACGGCCTGTTCTCTGCTTGATCCACAACCAAAATTGGTTTTACCTACAAGAAAGTCACCTTTTTTAATTTTTTTATAAAAATCATGATCTAAATCTTCCATTAAATATTTTACAAGATCCTTCATATTAGCTGTTTTAAACTTTCTCTTACCTGGGATTATGTAGTCCGTATTTAAATCATCCAAATCGAATTTATGCGCTAGTCCTAATGTTTTCATTGATCTTTCCATTCATAAGATTTTTTATACTGCTTATTTTTGATATTTTTGCTTCATGCTGAATAAAAGGTTTTATTAGTTCTATTAATTTGCCTAGGCTCTTACGTTTATAAATCCCCCATACCCAAAAATCCTTTTTATTATTCTGATGTGCCCGTATTTTTCAAACATATCTTCAAAAAGATATATTTGCTCAGGTCTGGTAGTTGTGGTAGAGACAGAAACGAGTAATCTATGTTTGCGTACGTGCAAATCGCCTATTCTAAACCCAATCATGTGTGCTTTTTCTATTAAATTTCCGGAAAAATCAAAACGCATGAATCTAGAAGATAATTCAGATTTACTCCTCACAGGTATTTTAAATCGCTTCATACGCTTTGATATCATTGCTTGCGAACAGCCGCGTTCTCTTGCTATTACCCACTGACATTTCCTGTCTTTGGCATAAAGAGTATTAAGATCTTGCGCTGTAAAACTGAACTTTTTCTTGCGCGACTTTATGCCATATTTATGTATTTTTGCAACGATAGTAGTCTGACTACAGTTAAGATTTTCTGCAATTTCCTTCATCGTCATCCTTTTCTCAATATATAATTCTTGCAGTACATCGTATTCTATGTTTGCAGCTTTCCACCAAGTATTTATTTTATATTCTTTTAATCTTTGAGAAATAGTAGCTATAGAGCAGTTGTAGATAGCAGCTATTTTATAAATATTGCATTTCTTGTATTTATATAAATGCTGTAGTTCAGTATTTGAAATGTCAATCTTTTTCATTACATAAGCTTCCGCGGATCGGTTATCTCTCCAAAAATGGCACTTGCAGCACATGTTGCCGGTGATGCCAGATATATAAAAGCATTTTGATTTCCCATCCTACCTTTGAAATTTCTATTTGCTGTAGATAGGGCTATTTCACCATCTGCAGGAACACCTTCATGCGTGCCCACACATGGGCCGCAGCCGGGTGCCATTACTACTCCATTTGCCTTGATAAATACGTCGATAAGACCTTTCTTTAACGCTTTCACAAAAATATCACGTGAGGCAGGTACAACTATTAACCGTACACTTGGATGCACTTTTCTGCCTTTTAACATTTCTGCCGCAATTTGCAAATCTTCCAGTCTACCATTAGTGCAAGTGCCTATGAATACTTCATTGATTTTCTTTCTAATACCGCCAATATCAGAGACATTGTCGACTGTGTGTGGTATAGCAACCTGCGGCTCAAGCTTTGTAATGTCAAATTCGATAACATTTTCATAATTTGCATTTTTGTCTGCCTTAATGGGCAAAGGCCTCTTTTTCGAATTTTTATGTAACCACGTTAACGTCTTTTGATCGCAATTCATTATGCCGCACTTTGCGCCCATTTCTACTGCCATATTACAAATAGTGAAACGGGCATCCATGCTTAGTTTTTCTATTACAGGACCTGTAAATTCAACAGATTTGTAAGTACACCCGTTTGCACCCAATTTTCTTATAATATACAAGATTATATCTTTTGAATATACACCCTTTGAAATTTTTCCCTTAACTACAATTTTTATTGTTTCTGGTACTCTAAACCAGTTCTTTCCGCTTGCAAAAGCTATTGCTAAGTCAGTTGAGCCTACGCCTGTAGAAAGTGCGTTAAGAGCCCCATAAGTGCATGTATGGGAATCTGCGCCAAGAATTAAATCTCCAGCCACTATGTTACCTTCTTCCGGAATCACCTGATGGCATACACCACTGCCAGCATCATAAAGATTAAGCTTATATTGTTTCGCAAATTTTCGCATTTTTGCATGTATCTCAGATACACCAATATTTGGACTTGGCGCAGAATGATCAATAACCATCGCAAAGTGTAGTCTATTTTTAGGATTTTTAATATCAAGCTTTTTAAAGCTATCAATTATAAGTGAACTTGTGCCATCCTGCCCAAAGCAGAAGTCAACAGCACATATTCCAATGTCACCAGCAGAGAGATCTCTCTTTGCGTGATTGCTCAGTATCTTTTCAGCTATTGTCTTTTGGCCCATTTACTTAACCTATCAATGCCTTTTGTTATTTCATCACTGCTTGTGGCAAAACTCAACCTGATATGCTCATCAGATCCAAATGGCTTTCCCGGTATTACAGCCAGCTTTGCCTTATCAAGGAGCTCATTGGCCAGGCTTACTGAATCCAGCCCAGTCTCTTTTATTGAGCAGAATATATAGAATGCACCCTGCGGCATAATAGGTGCAAAGCCCTTTATCTTCTTTAGGCCATCCATCATAAGCTTGCGCCTGGCTTCAAACTCATTGCGCATGTTGTCGAGATGTGCCTGGCTTCCATTTATGGCCTCCAATGCTGCAGCCTGGCTAATGGAAGCAGGGTTAGAGGTAGAGTGGCTCTGGATATTGTTGATTGCGCTTATGATCTCCTGTGTACTGGCAACATACCCTATTCTCCAGCCTGTCATAGAATAACTTTTAGAGACACCGTTTACTACAAGGGTCTTATCCTTGATCTTCTTGCCCAATGAAGCTATGGAGACATGGGATAAAGAATCATATAGTATCTTTTCATATATCTCATCACTCACTACAAAGATCCCTTTAGAGACTGCAATGTCAGCTATCTCCTGCAGCTCATCCCTGGTATATACAGCACCAGTCGGGTTTGAAGGAGAGTTAATTATAATAGCCTTTGTCTTATTAGTGATCGATCCTTGAAGCGATTTTATCTTCAGCTTAAAGGTCTCTGGATCTGTTGCCATGAAGACTGGTTTTGCACCTGAAAGCTTTACCATTTCAGGATAGCTCAACCAATATGGCGATGGTATGAGCACTTCGTCACCTGGATTACATATAGCCTGAAAGATATTGTAGAGTGAGTGCTTTGCGCCGCAGGATATGGATATGAGAGATGGCGCATAGTCTAGCCCATTATCTCTTTGCAGCTTCCTGGATACAGCCTCTTTTAATTGCGGCATGCCTGATGAGGGCGTATATTTGGTAAAACCCTCATTTATGGCGGTTATAGCCGCTTCTTTTATACCTTTTGGAGTATCGGAATCCGGCTCTCCAGCTGCGAGATTGACTACAT
>CAYLIX010000079.1:0-1049 GCA_964383775.1 uncultured Planctomycetia bacterium | reverse complement strand
CCGCTTCATCTTCTTTGCTTTTGACGTAATTGCGAGCGTAATCGAAGCGCTTACGCACATGGCCCTATTAGATACTATACCCATAAAGACACCCCTTATATGTTATAATCTATTGAAATATATCATATTATAAGCAATATGTAAAGCCAAAAAGAGAAAGCAGCAGTATGCCATTGATCACATACTGCTGCTCAAATGTATCTTATCTTAAACTAAGGCGTCTTTCGGCCGAAGAATTTCCCAAACCCTTTAAAGAGGCCGCGTTTCTTAGGTTCTGCCTTCTCTCTAGGAGGTTGCGGCGCTGGTCTCTTTGGTTCTTGTACAGCCTTCTCAGGCTTAGGTGTTGCCGCTGGCTTAGGTGGTTCTTTTACCGTCTTTTTGGCCGGTAGATCTAATCTTGACTTAGGTTTCTGCACCTTAGCCTTCTTGGGTGCTGCCTTAGGCTTCTTTTCAATAAGCTCCAAAAGGGCCATTGGTGAGGCATCGCCTCTTCTAGGATAGAGGGGTATCACTCTTGTAAATCCGCTTACCCTGGACTTAAAACGCGGTGCGATCTCATTAAATAACGGTTCTATAAGACCCTTATCCCTGAGCAGGGAAAATACCATTCTCTTTGAAGTAGGTGTATTATTCTTTGCTATGGTCAGGATCTTCTCTACAAAGGTCTGGGCCTCTTTTGCCTTCATCCTTGTAGTCGTTATTGCCTCTCTTAAGAATACCGCCCTTGCAAGATTTCTTACAGTCGCTTTTCTGTGTGAATTTTGCCGTCCCAGTCTTCTTGATTTTTTTCTATGTCTCATGATTATTCGTTTGCACTCTCTTCTTTTCGCTTCTGGATGTACTCTTTAAGCTTATCCTTGTCTATCTTTGCTCCAAAGGATATGCCCATGTCCACAAGGATCTTATTAATCTCACCAAGAGATTTTTTGCCGAAATTTCGATATTTAAGCATCTCCATCTCTGACTTCTTTATGAGGTCACCGATCGTTTTGATTCGCGCCTCCTTGAGGCAGTTTGCGCTGCGTACCGAGAGCTCAAGCTCTGATACG
>CAYLIX010000078.1:0-6447 GCA_964383775.1 uncultured Planctomycetia bacterium | reverse complement strand
ACTAGCTTATTTATATGTACCCTTACTATTATCGGTTCCTCGATTCCCAGCATATCCTGCACACGGTTCTTAACAATAGATTGTATCTTCTCAGTTATGTTTGGGATGGATATCTCTGAAAATAAGGTGATATTGGCATCTACGATCAATCCCTTCTTGCTCGCAATGACCTTTGGCCTTAGTTCCTTTACTTCTGGCAATTGCTTGCCCATACGCTTCATAAAGTCCTCTATTGCCGTTAAGGATACTGTAACCTGTCCATCAGGGTTATCAAAGGCGATCGTCCTCTCCCTCTCCATCTTTGAAAGCGCAAGCTGAATTATGAGAAGGCTTATTGCTATCAGGAATAGCCCTGTAAATCCTGTTATCAGGCGCAGGTTGGGAGTAATATAGACGAGGTTTATCGTATCCTGTATGCGCTCCTTCGGAATAAGGTTAAGGGCCACCAGTATGAGGGCCGCGCCCAGTATGAGCAAGACTAATATATAAAAGAACCTTGTAATTCTGCTAAACACCTTCATGATCCCTCCAATCTTTATCTCTTCTCCTTGAATAGCTCCTCAACAAAATATGTTGAGAACTGCCCGCGCAAGAAAGCGGGATTTGAGAAGACATTCTTGTGAAATGGTATCGTAGTCTTTATCGGCTCGATTATGTATTCATCAAGCGCGCGCTGCATCTTCTTTATCGCGTCCATCCTTGTGGGGCCATATGTGATGAGTTTGCCTATCATTGCATCGTAGTAGGGTGAGATCGTATAGCCCGGGTATACATGTGTATCCACCCTTACGCCCATGCCACCTGGTACATTGTATTCCACAATCTTCCCGGGAGATGGCATAAAGTCATTATTCGGGTCTTCAGCGCATATCCTTGCTTCTATTGAAGAACCATGCTGCTTAATCTTGTCCTGTTTATAATTGAGTTTTTTATTGGCTGATATCTTGAGCTGCTCTTTTATCAGGTCAAAGCCAGTTACCATCTCTGTGACTGGATGCTCTACCTGGATCCTCGTATTCATCTCCATAAAATAGAAATTGTCCTCTTCATCGAGAAGGAATTCTATGGTGCCTGCGTTGTTGTAGTTCACCGCCTTGGCGCCTTTTACTGCTGCTTCACCCATCTTCTTTCGGAGTTTACTATCAATGGCAGGAGAAGGAGATTCTTCTATAAGCTTCTGGTGGCGCCTCTGCACAGTGCAGTCCCTCTCTCCCAGATGCACAATATGGCCATGATTATCACCGAGTATCTGGAATTCAATATGGCGCGGTTTTTCAATATACTTTTCTATATAGACATCCGGATTGCCAAAGGCGCTCTCTGCCTCTCTCTGTGCTGTAAGGAACGCGCCTATTAATCTTACGTCATTATGACATACCCGCATACCCCTGCCCCCGCCGCCGGATGCGGCCTTTATGATGACAGGATACTTTATTCTTTTTGCTATCTTTAAGGCCTCTTCCTTTGTCTTTATCACTTCCTGGCTTCCTGGTATTGTGGGGAGGCCTGCTTTTTTAACGGTACTCTTTGCCGCCATCTTATCGCCCATGAGCCTTATTATCTCTGGCGACGGACCTATGAATTTTATCTTACAGGATTCGCATATCTCTGCAAAGTGCGCGTCTTCAGCCAGAAAGCCATATCCAGGGTGTATTGCCTCTACGTCGGTTATTTCAGCCGCGCTTACTATGGCGGGGATATTAAGATAGCTGCTGCTAGAAGGGGCCTGCCCTATACATACGGCCTCATCCGCAACCCTGACATGGATAGAGTCTCGATCAGCTTCTGAGTATACTGCTACAGTGGCTATGCCCATCTCTTTGCAAGCCCTTATGATCCTGAGCGCTATCTCGCCTCTGTTGGCAATAAGGATCTTCGAGAACATTATGCCGGCTCCACTAGGAAGAGTACTTGTCCAAATTCGATCGGGTTTCCGTTTTCTACGAGGATATCTACTACCTTACCCTTTACATCCGACTTTATCTCATTCATCAACTTCATCGCTTCTATTATGCAGAGCACCTGGCCAGGATCAATAACAGTGCCGATCTCAACGAACGGCCCTGCCTCAGGCGATGAGGATCTATAGAATGTACCTACCATGGGCGCCTTTATCTCTATGGTATTCTTCTTAGCCTCTTTTATCTGCGGTTTCTCCTTCTGTATGCTGATTTGTGAAGCGGCCAGCTTCTCATCGAGTATCTGGTGGGTTATGCCACTGGAGGTCTTCTTGAGCTTCAGCTTCATCCCATCTCTCTCTACTTCCATCTCATGGATGCTGTTCTTGTTCATAAGGTCTATCATCTCTTTGATCTCTTTGATATTCATCCTGTTAGATCTCCTTCTCCGTATTTAAATTATGCCCTACCCGCATATTTTCCAGTGCGGGTATCTACGATAATTGCTTCACCAGCATTGACGAATAGCGGTACCTGGACCTTCATGCCAGTCTCAAGCACAGCCGGTTTATTGCCGCTCCTTGCCGTATCACCCCTTATGCCCTGTTCTGTATGTTCTACCATAAGGGTTATTGAAGGAGGAAATGATATGGAGATTATATGTGCGTCGTGGAAGTATGCAGAGACATTAAGATTCTCTTTTAAATACTTAATATTGTCTGCGATTATAGTCTTATCAATAGAGAACTGCTCAAAGGTCTCATTATCCATGAAGTAGTAGTGGCCATCGGATTGGTATATATACTGTAGTTTCTTCTCATCTATGAAGATCTCTTCGATGAGCTCCACTTCGCGGAATGTACGGTCTATGACACTCTGGCGCTTAAGATTTTTAAGTTTTGTACGGACAAATGCCCCGCCCTTGCCAGGTTTTATATGCTGAAATTGTATAACAGAATAGAGCTCCCCATTCAGCCTTATTACCATGCCATTCTTTAGTTCATTGGGAGATATCATCAGTCAAGACCTCTCGGCCATCTTTGGTTACCAGTACCATATCTTCTAGCCTTACGCCACCCCATCCTTCGATGTATATGCCCGGCTCTATGGTAAAGACCATACCGGGCATTAAGACCTCGTTATTCCCCTTCGATATTCTGGGCGACTCGTGAATCTCCAGGCCAGTACCGTGGCCCAGTGAATGCAAAAACTGCTTTCCAAAACCCTTCTTTTCAATGTAGGACCGGGCAGCCCTGTCTATCCTGGATATCTTGATGCCTGGCCTGATCTCTTCCAGGGCCTTCTTTTGTGCTGTATATATTATATTATAAATACGCTTAAATTTAGGCGTTATTCTACCCAAAAAGAGCAGGCGTGTCAAGTCAGAATTATAGCCATTGTATACTGCCCCCATATCTATCAGTATGCTGGAGTTCTTCTTAAAAGGCACATCTATTGGCTGTGCATGAGGGCGCGATGAAAATGGTGCCTCTGCCACGATTGTCTTAAAGGCTGGTGAGCTTGCACCGTTCTCCCTCATATAATTATCTATGCGCATAGCACTCTCTAGCGCATTGTTTCCGGGTTTAATAGTATCTATTGCCTGGCAGTATGCGCTCTTTGTTATCTCTATGGCCTTCTTTATGAGCCGTACCTCTTCCGTATCTTTTATAAGCCTCAGGTTTTCGATCAACATGCGCGTTGGTACGAGCTTGGTCTTCTTTAAAGACCTCTTAATCTCCCGATAATGTGAAAAAGATAGGTGGTCTGACTCAAAACCCAACCTCTTTAATCTACCGAGTGACGGGATCTCGTTAAGGGCGTTAACACCGGAAGACTCTTTCAGTTTTATGTCAAGGCCTGTTAAAAGATCTTTGGCTTCCTGCCTAAACCTCGAGTCTGTAATGATGTAATCTCTATTGCGGGACGATATATAGAGCGATGAGTCCTCAGCTTCAAGGCCGCATAGATAACGGATATTCTCCTTCTTGACTACGAGTAGACCGTCAAGATCTTGGGCAGCAATATCCGCCTTTAGATTTGTGATCCTCTTTTTATATCTCATCAAGCTTTCTTCTTTATCAATGATATAGCGGCCCTTAACCCCAGCGTGTAGCTCTCCACTCCAAACCCGGATAGCTGCCCCTTTGCGACCGGCGCAATGAGGGATGTACGGCGAAAGTCTTCTCTAGCGTATATATTCGATAGATGGACTTCTACTGTGGGTATCTTAGTGGCCAATATTGCATCTCTGATAGCAACGCTCGTATGCGTATATGCAGCAGGATTTATCAGTAATACGTCAATCTTCTTCTTTGACTTACCGATAAGCTCCACTATTTCACCTTCGTGGTTTGATTGAAAGATCTCCAGGGCAATACCCTCTTCATCGGCCGTTTTAATAAGGAGCCTGTTAATATCATCTATCGTGACCTTGCCATATATATCTACTTCGCGTTCCCCCAGTAGGTTTAGATTCGGTCCGTGTATTACTAATATCTTTGGCATCAGAGCACCTCCGTTTTTATCTCTCTTAAGTCATTTTTGCCTTCACGAAATAGCATATAGCATATCACACCGACAAAACTTGCCATGATGAGCATGAAGAGCCACATTATGCTCAGGACAAATGCCCCCTCTCCGCCGATATATGGGGAGAACAAAAAATAGATTGCTCCCTCGCGCACACCGAGCCCGTTTATCGAGGGCAGCATACTTACTATTGAGACGATTGGCATGAGTAAAAAGACCATCTTTAAGGGGATGGGCCTACCCATGCCCTTTGACAAAAGATAGATCATGCTAAAACAAGTTATCTGCGATAAGAATGATATTGAAAGTATTCCAAGGGTCGCGCCCTTTTTATGTTTAAAATTATCCAGTACCTTGTAGAGCTCTTCGATCTTCTTCTCCATATTAAATCTGACAGCCAGTCTCTTTATCGGTGAAAAGATATGGCGCAGCCTCTTATTAAAGAGGGCTATAAATAAGAAAGAGAGTATGGCCAGCGCCCCCAGTATAAACCATATAATGACCCGAGTCTTTATATATCCGTAGCTGAATACTATGGATATGGCTGCTAAGAGTAAAAGGCCCAGAGACCCTATGAAGCGATCCATAAATACCGATATAAAGGACTTCAATCTATCCCCGGACTTCTTGTACACATAATACGCCTTGACTACATCCCCGCCTATCGAAGTAGGCAGGAAATTGTTAAAGAAGTATCCGATAAATGTCAATGATGCAGTGTTTGGGTAGCTCATGGATAGGCCTGCAATGCGCAGCGTCATCTTTAGTCTTGCGCCCAGGATCATAAGTGCGACAATAAAGATGCCGCAGCTTGAGATAAAATATATTGGCTTGATCGCCTTTACAGCCTCTATTGTGGGCCCCAGAGAACCCCTCCTTATATAAAGGAGAAGCGCTAAGAGAGAGAGGCTGATAATGCTCCTTATTGCTAAAGATAAACCCTTCTTATGAGCCATGTGAGGTAATATAACATATTATATTATATAAGTAAAGCGGATTTTAAACAGGGAGCTCTTCTTTTTCTCTTGGGGATTCTATCCTGTGCAGCTTATCCTGGAATCTTGCCAGATGCTTCTCTGCCTGGTCGTAAGAGGACTTTGAATTGCCCAGGTGCCTGCCCACTCTGGTAAAGTCTTCAGAGAATCTGTTGAGTTCACCGCGCAGATTAGAGATATTCTGGATTATCCTCTTTGCATCCTTCTCTACAGCCATGCCCTTGAGACCGAGAAGTATAACGCTTAGATATGCATAGAAGCTGTTTGGAGAGACGGGTATTACCTTCTTTGTCAGGGCATACTGGAATAGCCCGGGGTCTTTTTCTGTTAACCTCTCATCCTTAATGATCGTCTCATAATAGACATTCTCTGCAGGTATATACATGAGCGCAAAATCGAAGGTCCCCTCGTCGGGCTGTATATATTTTTCCGATATTGCCTTTACGTGGTTCTTCACATCACTGACTAACTGTTTTTTGTAGGCGGCCTTCTGGTCATCCTGCTCTGCCTTAAGCAGCTTTCGAAAATTATCCAGGGGAAACTTGGCATCGATGGGCACAATACCCTGCCCAAATTTGATTATTGCGTCTACCCTGTTCTTTGATTTAAATTCATACTGGAGTGAGAAGTAATCCTTGGGCATTATCTGTTTTAATAGATCCTCCAAAAATAACTCACCTATGCTGCCCCGCATCTTTGGTGCCTTGAGTATATCCTGCAGGCTCGCTATATCCTTGCCTACTTCATAAATCTTTTGATGAGACTCTTCGAGCTTACCAAGGTGTTGATGCACATCACTTACGGCCTTTACCGCACTCTCGAGCTTTGAGCCGAGGTCTACGTTTACCTCGCGCGTGAGCCAGTCAAGCTTCTCCTTTACACCGTCTTCTACCCGCTTGAGGTGTCTATTCAGCTGGTTAAAGAAGAGCGTTGCAGCCGTTATAAACCCTATTATTGCCAGGAGCACTATAATCGTTAAGAGTGACAAGTCATCTCCTTCTGAATCTGAATGTAAAACGTCG
>CAYLIX010000077.1:2187-6505 GCA_964383775.1 uncultured Planctomycetia bacterium | reverse complement strand
ATCCGCAGGTTTAGACTGGAAGGTGTTGAGCTCTTCACCCATTATCTGGAAAGACTGCAGGATTAGCCTTACTATGTTGTTTATCTCAATATTCTTCGTTACGCAAAAACCTACGTCACATGCTATTATAAAGTCCGCCCCAAGCTGTTTTGCAATGGATACAGGCACACTATTCATTATTCCGCCATCTACTAATAATCGCTTCTCTGTTCTTACAGGGTTAAATATACCAGGCCAGGAACAACTTGCCCTTACGAGTTTTACCAGGGGCCCTGAGGTGTGGACCACTTCCTGCGCCTTCTCTATGTCTGTAGTCACTACTGCAAGTGGAATATTTGCATCGAGAAAGGTCTTATGTTCTATAAGATCCCCTATCACGTTTTCAAGCTTCTTTCCTTCTGCAAGCCCTTGAGTGGGTATCACAGGGTCAAATAGATCTGTCCACTGTATTGTAGTGGCGCGCTTTTCCATATGCGAAGTCGAAAGGCCCAGAGAGTATGCCGCACCAATTACAGCGCCCATGCTTGTGCCGACCACCAGGTCTACTTTTATATCTTCTCTCTCAAAGACCTTAAGAATGCCTATATGAGCCAGCCCGCGTGCGCCTCCACCACCCAAGACCAATGCAACTTTTTTTGGCTTTGTGCTGAATAGTCCCATATGATATCCTCCATTAACTTATCAAGATACCTGCATATCCCACTACACTTGTATAGTCGCCAGATATGTCACCGCTCGTCTTATAATCGATAAGCTGTGCCTTCTTTGCCCCGAGCTCTTTAAGCGCAGTTATCATCACTATCGTCGGGGCAGAGCCGCACATGGTGATGTCGTGTCTGGTTATCTCTTCCATCAGCATATCTTCGTCAAGTTTTAAGATCGCATCTATTGCCAGTTTATCCTTTGATACGGCTGATTCCTGCCTTTCGTAGTGTGTCATATCACTGGAGGCGATGATTATAGTCTTTTTACCGTACTCTTTTATGGCGCGCGCTAGCTCTCTTCCGATCTCTTTAAGTACGTCGAGTGATGCAGGCGCCAGGACGATCGGTACAAAACTGAACTTAGCCCTCAATGCCTGAAGCAATGGCAGCTGCATCTCAATGGAATGTTCTAACGTATGTGCCAAGGGGTCTTCTTTAATGTATCTGGAGCTCTTTAAGATGATATTTGCAAGCTTCTCGTTTATATCAATGTTGCCCATGGGTAATTCCCATGCGCCGGAAGAGATCATTGCAAATGGGCTGCCGCATCCTGTGTGGTTGGGCCCGAGTATTACGACGCCCTCCTTAAACTTGATACGGGATAATGTCTTGCCTGCTACACTGCCTGAATATATGTAACCTGCGTGTGGAGAGATGGCGCCGCAACAGTCTATTTTTTTAATACCCTTGTCCAGTAGACGCGTAACTTCCTTTTCCAAAGAGCTTTTAGAGGCACTATAAAACTGGCCGGCTACTGCAGGTTTCCTTAATAGCATTATATTATGATTATATCCCATACGCCCCTAAAATGCAAACTTGAAATTAATGGCCTTCAACGACTACGAGTGTACAGGTCTTGGGCCCAAGATAACGGCGCGCAGCATCAACGATATCATGGTTAGTGATGGGATTTATGAGATCAGCATATTCGAGAAAATGATTAAAACCGAGGCCATAGAGTTCATCGAGCAGTGTATGGTGGGCAAGGGCGCTATTGGTCTGGAGCGCAATACGCTGATTGCCGATAAGTTCTCTCTTGGCAGAGTCCAGCTCTTCCCTGGACAAGCCCCTTCTATTTATCCCGTGGATCTGGCCTAAAAGCTCCTTCTTAACTGTCTCTATATTCTTCTTTGTTGTAGATACGTAGAGAACAAAGTATCCAGGATCTACAGCAGGCATGGAGAACGACCCCAATGTATAGGCAAGGCCTCGCTTACCCCTTAAAGTATTGGATAGCCGGCCGCTTATACCTGATAATGCAGCGCTTATCAATTGTAGTGTATAGCGGTCTCTGCTCTCTACGGTTGTACCTTTAAAGCCTAACATTACGAGAGACTGCTCTTTATTCAGCCCCTTTGATGCATAGCGCGGCTCTGTTGATACCGGTTCTTTTATATCTGTAAAGCTGGGCGTATCTGCCTCTTTATGCCCGGAAAATCTTCTGGCCAGGTCCTTCTCTATCTCAACCTTATCAATATCGCCAAATACTGCAATGACCATATTCTTCGGTATAAAGTATCTATCATGGAATCTCTTGAGATCATCCCTCTTTAAGTTTTGTATGCTTCCAATATTTCCTATAGTCTGAAAGCGATAAGGGTGTTTTAAGAATAGTGCCTCTTTCAATAGCCTCATGCCCGATGAGAAGATATCATCATCTATGGCTTCTATCGATGCCAGAATAGTATTTTGTTCTCGCTCTACTACAGCGTCATTAAAGCTTGGGTTTAGTAGTATATCTGCAATAAGATCCAATCCATCACTCAGGTCTTTACTTAATAATTCACATCTTAAGCCTATGCTGTTGTTCCCGCTAAAGTATGCTAATGCCGCACCCATGCCTTCAATGCGGTCCGATATATCCTTTTCAGACATGGATGAAGTGCCCTTGATCATGGTCGTACCTACGAGATTTGATATCCCGGCATTAGACTCTTCCTCTGCCATTAAGCCGCCCAGGCATCCTGCAACGATCGATACCTTTGGAAGGCTGTGGTCTTCCAGAAGAAGCACGCGGATACCATTGTCAAGGTCAATACGCTTGATCTCTCTTTGGTTTACTGTATCATCCTGCAAAGGTCTCTCTTCTCCATTGGGTCCCAGGCTTACTATAGATAGGGTATCATCACTTAAGTAGGAATTAGCCACCTCTAAGATATCGTCGAGAGTGAGCGCATCTATCTTGTCGAGATACTTTTTAGTATAATCAAAATCACTGATAAGTGTCTCGTTTATGGCCATTTCACGCGCTTGTTCGGCAGGAGACTCAAGGGAATATACGTAATCTGCGCTTACCATGGCCTTTGCCTTCTTAAGCTCCTCGTCTGTTATGCCATGTTCTTTAAGCGTATCGACCTCTTCGCTTATGGAGCTAAGCGCCAGGTTCAATTTTTCCGGGCTCGTTACACCGGATATGATAAATATGCCTGGATCGAGAGGCGTGTAGTTCCATGATCCTATGGAGTATACTAGATTCTTTTTAATGTATAGGCTGGAATTCAGACGCGAGCTTCTTCCCTGTCCGAGCAGCACAGCTAAGATGTCCAGTGCCGGCATGTCCTTATTCTCGACAGCACACCCTCTGTAGCCCAACGCAAAGTATGACAGTTCAAGGTCCTTCTCTTTTTCGAAGACCCTCTTTGAGACTTGCTGCCGCTCTCTGACTAGCGGTACCTCTTTACTGTGTGAGCGCTCTATCTCTTTAAAGTATGGCTCGATCTCCATAAGTATCTTGTCATACTCAATATCCCCTGCTATGGAGAGCACCATTCTATTAGGGACATACTTATCTTTGTAAAATTTTAGTACGTCTTCTCTGGTTAACTTAAGGAATGTAGATTCATAACCAATTATAGGGTGCTGATACGGATGTTTTCTAAAGACGAGCTCCCACAAGAGGCGGGATATATTCCTGGCAGGGTCGTCGTTATTCAGCCGGATCTCTTTTAATATGACCTTGCGTTCCCGTTCAAGCTCCTTGGGGTGAATGGAGGCATAAAAGAGTGCATCACTTAGCACTTCAAGGGCAAGGGAGAGATTCTCCTTTGGGATGGTGATTACGTATGAGGCATAATCAAATGTTGTGCCGCCGTTTATAGTGCCGCCAAGAGAACGTATGACCTTCTCTATCTCTCCAGGCCTTCTGCGAGGAGTGCCTTTGAATATCATGTGTTCTGCAAGGTGTGCAATACCGGAACCGGATTTGTCACCTTCATGCACGCTTCCTGCGCGAACTATGACATTGATAGAAGCAATACCTGTAGACGGTATCCTCTTTAACAGGACAGTCAGTCCGTTGTCATAGACTATTCTTTTTGGGGTGTTTTCAGAGTGGCTTGTGGGTGTAATGAAGAGTAAGAAGAGTATGGATATGACAAGGAGTATCGATACCTTTCTCACAATGGATATTTACCTTCTCCTCTTTTTGGACCGTGCCTCTCTCTTCTTACGGCGCTTCTCTTCGCTGGGCTTTTCATAGTGCTTCCTGGCCCTGAGCTGCTTTAGAATGCCTTCACGCTCAATCTTCTTCTTGAATCTACGTAACGCTTTTTCCAGTGGTTCATGTTCGCCGACATCTACACGCGGCATATGATTATCACATCCTTTTCATCTAT
>CAYLIX010000077.1:0-2177 GCA_964383775.1 uncultured Planctomycetia bacterium | reverse complement strand
TGGCTTGTCAAGTAGGGGTGTCCCTTTACTCCTTAAACGATATTGAGATATTAAAGGCTGCCTGGGGTATGTCGAGATCTTCCGGAAATGGTTTAAATGGCGCACAATTCTTAATACTATCTAGGCACAAGCCCTTGAGCCTGTCATTACCCTGAAAATCAGCCTTTATTATTGTTACAGAATGGAATGAGCCGTCTCTATTTAGGACAAAATAGATCTCTGCCTCCCCCGTCCCCATAGAGGCGCTATAATTGTCGTGTATATACTGGTCTATATCATCTCTTACAGCGCGCAGATAATTGGTGGTATGTGATGAAGGGCTGCTTTTAGATATAGTATTAAGGTTTATAGGTTTTCTTAGTTCTTCTTTAGGCTTCTCTATCTTCAGAGGTTCAGGTATCTCTTTTTCTTGAGGAGGTGCTGGTTTTTTTGGAAGAGGCGCAGTTTTCTTAATGACCCCCTCTTTTAAGGAGAGTCTATCTTTTAATATAGGAGCAGGCCTGGACAGGGGTTTCTCTACCTCTTTAATATTAATATAAGTGACTTCAATATTCTTTAGGTGTGGCTTATCCATCTGAACAAATCTGCTTAAGAGTGGCGAAAGAAAGAGGGAGTGTATGCCAAGTGAAAAGAGAAACGCCATTTGTAGTCTCTTATTTGCCATTATCTATCCTCTTTTAATTAATATATACCTTTTTTGAAGTATTGTCAATATCAGTGCTTGATACTGAACCCTCCGGTAAAGCTCCTGCCTGGCATTGTATAGTCCCTGTCATTTATAACGCTCCCGAATTTTCCGTATTCTGCGTCCAGTATATTATTTGCCGCGAAGAAGATATCTACATCTTTATATTTGTATGAAACCCCTGCATCCCAGTCATAGTAGTGCGCAAGGATCTTCTTTGGATAGGATATTGCAGTATTCGGGAATGTTCCATATGCAGCATAATAATTTCTCCTCTCAGATACATAGCGCATAGATGTATTGAGCGCCAGGTTCTTAATGCCAAATGGATTTTTCCAATCCATGCCTGCATATAACTTATGTTTTGGTATGTATGCAGACGGCCTGCGCGCCTCAGAAAAGAGCGTATCATCATTCCAGTCCCTTTGAGCAGTGCTCACCTCTTCAGAGTCAATATAGGTGTAGTCTACCCTGGCCTCTATATCATTAAACAACTTGATACGTGATTCCAGCTCAATGCCTTTATTTGACACCTTATTCAGGTTTGATGGTGTCCACCTTGCATAGCTGAACCACCCAAGATTTACCCGTGTACCAGCTGGCGCCCATACTATGGCATCCTGGATCCTCTGTCTGAATAGAGTAGCCTTAAATAGAAACAGGTCCTTAAATACCTTCTCAGCGCTCACTTCCCAGGATTGGGTCTTTTCCGGATTGAGTGTTTCATTCCCTTCTGCAAATGCATCCTGCGGCCAGTTGATGTCGTTTAAGGTTGGCGCCTTATATGCCCTGGCATATGACGCGCGCAGTTTTGTATCAAACCCAAGGTCTATCATACCGCTTACCCTGGGGCTCCAGCGCGTCCTATAGTCTGAAGGATCATCACGCCTTAAGCCGCAGACTATTGTGAATGGGTCTAGTTTAAGTTCATTCTCAGCGAATATTGCCCATTCCCTTCGTGTGTCGTCTCTGCCGCCTGCTAGCATGGTAAAGGCATTTTCATTATATTGCTGTGTACTTACCTTAAAGACCTTTCTTGTAAAGGATGTGCCTGCTGTTATTGTGTTTATATCCATAATTGGCTGCACATACTTATATTCCATGCCATATATATAAGTAGTATAGTCATCATTATCTATGAGCCGGTCAAAATTATTATTGAAGCTGATGGTCTCTCTATGGCTGTCATCATTCCAGTATGATAAATAGTGGCTTGCTGTAAAGTTCTTTATCTTTAGTGTGGAGTTTAGATCAAAACGTTTTGTATGACTGTAATCAAAGAGTGAAGACGCATCTTCATTACCGAGTATCTTTTGCGTAGGCGTCCTATCTGCTAATAAAATCGGCGGTTGTGCTCCCGGATGGTCTGTCTCAGCGAGAAAGTAATTTGCGCGTAAAGTGTAGTCTACCTCGTCCATTATATCTATCTTGGCCTTTGATGATATATCAAATGCAGTATGATCTGAATGGTGCCTTGCGCCATCCGTCGTAA
>CAYLIX010000076.1:0-6519 GCA_964383775.1 uncultured Planctomycetia bacterium | reverse complement strand
GAGTTTTATAAAAGAGCACCAGTACGACGGACTCGATGCAGTAGACCAGGGTCTTGTCGACGAATGGTTTGCAAGTCTTGCAGCCAATGTAGCATTCCAGACGCCGAGAAAGGCATTCCTTGAATTCTTAAAGGACAATTATGTTGCCAATAATAACTATCCTCCAGCAGGCCTTACACTGGATGATAAGAAGGCGATCCTGGAGAAGTCCCTTGCTGACCAGAGAGCAAGAAGAGAATTTTATGGCAATATGGCAAGCCTTATAGAGAGGAGCTTTGTAATAAGGGACAAATCGGATCTCTTTGATAAGGTAGGCCTTGGAAGGTATGTGCCCAATGCAGAGCAGATAGATGATGGCATGGACCACCCACAGAATGGCGTAAATGCCGAGATAACAAAGTCATTACCTGGCGGAAGCAATTATGAATGGTTGCAGTTTGTAGATAAGACTTTTAGGGATAAATTGAATGAGAGTAATGTGGAGATACTGGATAGATGGCTTACTACAGTAGGCGAAGATGGAAAGTGCGTAACATACCAGAGAGCAAGAGAGGCATTTCTCAATGTTGCAAGAGAGTTTATAAAGAGAGAGGCGCATTCAAGGCCAGAGCTTATGACATTCCTACAACTTGCCAGGGAGTATCAGCAAGCAAGGGATGTCTATTACGGGTACATGGAGACACTTATTAAGGATAGTGAAGCAAAGGACCCTGATACTAATACCTCGTTCTCTGAGGCCACTGAGCTTGGGGCCTTGATAGGCATATATAGCAGTGAACAGATAACAGGCTTTAGAACAGAGCTTGAAAAAGACAGGACTGAAACTAGTGATGTAATTGATACCCTTTCAGGGGCAGATATATCCTTGCTTAGTCCGGATAAGCAGGATGTGCATAATCGCAGGATAGATAATCTTAAGCTAAAACTTGAATTAATAGATTCCAAACTCCAGGACCTTGCTATGGACGAGGCCTTTATTGCCCCAACTGAAGAGGGAGAAGCAAGGGAGGCTATAACAGATGTAATGGCACGCAAAAAGGCATTAAAGGAGAAGATGAAGGCATATGAAGAGAATACAAGATCACTCCTTAATGAAGAATATGATGCATATCACCCGATAAGGGCGAGTAAGAATGATATTGATCTTTCCCTTAAGACGCTTGAAAGAGCCCAGGAATATCTTGAAGATACCGAAGAGCTTGCCGAAAGGGCAGAGAGGGAGTTTGCAGAGTTTAAGGATACACGCGAAGAGAGGATAAACCTTGCCCTTGATTGGCTCATGAGTGGACGAGCAATACTTGATAGGCAAGGCCTTGTGGCTGCATTATTGAATCTGGATTATGAAGATGCAACTATCGAAGAGCGGATCATGGATATATTAAAGGGCGCAATACCTGCAGATATAAGCCCTGAAAGACTCGAGGCAGCCATTGCACTTATAAAGGCATCTCTGCCTGATAATCCAAGAGAGTACTTAGACTATGTAAGGGGTATGCGTGAAAAGGCTGCAAAAGACCTAGAAGAGTCTAGGACCCGTGGTGAGCTCGTAAATGACCTTGCAGAGTGCAGAAGAAAGATGCTCGGCGATATACTCGGGGCGCTTGAAGTGTATGCAAATGGTGGCCAGCCAGCCTTTGAAGTCATTGAGAGGATGAGAGACCTTAGTTACGTGCAGATGCGAAAAGGGGAGCTCGAAGAGAATTTAAATAAGGCACATAAGAGATTAATAGAGGCTACAAGCAATGTTAAAGATAGCAGGACAAGATTCTATGAGGCGCTAAGGAGCATAGGGATCTTAAGGGCAGATATGCAATCATACATAGATAATGCATACGGAGACGATACTGCAAAGAGGGCATCTATGAGGGTATTTACAGATGCGCTTATAAGAGAGCTTGCTAGGGAGTATATTGTATCTGAAAATAGCGCCTCTGTGGTGCTGAACAATGATGAGATAGATAATCTTATAAGAGAGGCACAGAGCCCACGCACAGACTTTAGTCAGGCATTATACAGTGCATTTAAAGGCGGCGGGGATACGCAGATGAGTTTTGAGAATGTATCGAGCCTCCTTGGCACGCAGTTTGATGTTATTGCAGGCAGTATAACAGCACCTGTAGAGGGTGCAAAGACTACGCAATTTTTAGGCATGGTATTTGAGAAAAATAATGGGCCGGTCGGCAATGTAGCCATGGCACAGTTTATAAGAAGGATAGGTTACAACCTTACACCAGAAGTAGTAGTGCCTATAGATGAGCTCATAGCCAAGGGCATGACCAGAGATGAGATCATGGCATTACCTGAAGTGGATGGAGAGTGTGGGCTTGTGCGCTTAAGAGCAGATAAGAATACAGAACAGAGGGTGCTATTATTCGATAGCTTTACCTATAATAAGGATAACGGGGACTTAGTACTTGGTCTAGCTGGATATATAGATAGGTCACTCGATGGTGGAGACCAGATAACTGCGTTAAACGGACTTATGAAGGTAAAGATAGGTAAGGGGCTCTCCATAGCAGCGAGCGCTGGTACACTTGAATTTGACTTTAGTAAAGAGTTCCAGCTTTTAGGGCACGATGAATTTGGCAGTGAGATACTTATCCCTAAAGAGGTTGCATTCAAAGAGCGCACATCATTTAATGAGCTTGGGTTTAGTTATGAAAGGGATGGCGCAACCTTTGATTTTGGATGGGTAAGTAGAAAGGTTAAGGGCGGGCATCTGAAGGAGAATATAAGTGGGCTCTTCCTTGGGGTAGAAGTGCGAAGAGACGGCAACCGATATGCCTTAAGAGGTGAGCTTGATAGTGGAGACTTGAGCCGTGTTATGGCAGAAGCAGATGTAGAGGTGGCAAAAGGTGTGGACATGTCTCTTGAAGCCACTATAAAAGATGGCGCGGATCGTTATGTTACAAGATTTACATTTGACAGAAAAGGTGGCAGAAGGTCATATATAGAGTATAGCGATGATGAGCGTTATGGCGGAGAGTGGAGAATAGGCGTGGGTGGCAGAGAAAGCTCCTTATCTCTTTCTAGAAGTGCAGTAAGCTACAATTATAAGACTGGAAGGATAGAAGTAACTAAAGACGGTGGAGTATCTGCAGGTGTAAACTTTAAGATAGGCCATGTGTCGCGTCCAAGGAGCTCAAGGATAGAGTATGATGAGGAAGGCAAGATAGTAGGCCTTACCATAGAGAATACACCAATGCCAGATTTTACAGCTGCTAGTAGGCCTGAAGAGATGGGTTTACCAGTGCTCGAGATAGAGGCAGCAGGCGCAGTACCTGATGGTAACCAGTCTTACAACTGGCTATTGAGCCAGGCAAGACCGAGTGGTTTAGTAAATAGTTACCAGGGTGGACATGCGCACCTTGCAAATAGTGCATTTACTTATGACCAGGCGCGCGTAGCCATAGAAGCGCTAAGGCAGGGCGATCAAGAGACTGCCAGCAATATACTGGAAGTATATAGGGATTTCTATAGACAGAATAAAGATACATTTAAAGGGCTGCCAAATGCATGCGACAGCTTGCAACCTTCGAGCGTTGTAAAGGAGAACGATATCACAGCAGGACCAAATGCATGGATAGGCATAGCCCTTATGGAGACACTTAAGGCCGCAGATACTGCTACACCTCAAGATGCAGAATTCCTGGGAGCAGTGCTGGATGCTGTCTCAGATATGCAGGACAATGGTACTGGCGGTGTAAGATATGGACCAGAGCGTACTAATTACAGTACAGAGCATAATATAACTGCATGGTATCTATTCAGAGAAGCAGTAGATTATTATAAAGGTGTGGATCCACAAAGAAGCAGCCAATATTCCAGTAATGCTGATAGGGCATTGCAGTTTATGAAGGATAAGCTATGGAATGAGGGAGAGTCGAGATTCTTCCGCGGCATAAATGGAGATGGCAGTATTGACAGGGCATTTGCCACTGATACAGCATCCTTGCCCATAATATTCATGGGCCAGGCATTATTTGATGTAGAGTTTGGCAATGGCGCATCAGAAAGGCTTATGGAATATACAAAGGCTAATGCGCTTGTAAGTGTGAATGTAGAGGGAGAAGATGTTACTGGGTATGACTTTGCAGATCCAAATGATCCAGATATAGCCACATTAAGGGAAGGCATTGTACCTGTAATATTTATTGAGCAGACTGCACTCATGGCACAGGCACTTGCAAAGATGGGAAGGGTTGATGAGGCAGCAGCACTTATCAATGGTATAGATTCTCTGGCCATATACTATGGCTGGGGCAAGACATATGCATATTCTACAGGTGGATCTATTGCTGTAGGCCATGGCGGAAGAGAGTGGATAACGCCCAATGATTCAGGCGCTGTTTCAGCGACTGTGGCTGTGCAAGAAGCAGTGAGGGCATCTGGCCTAAATACACCAGAGCGCGCAAAGCAGGATGTAGATGGAGTAGCCAGGGCAATAGAAGTGGCTTCAAGAGAATGGAGTGGATTGCAGGAAGGAGATGCGCGCGTGGATATAACGCATCTCGATTTAGATGATGACGGAGAAGAAGAGGCATATCTTGTGATATGGCCATTAGAGTTTTATGAGGAGGATTTAGAACACCTCAATCAATGGGGCATGGCAGCATCTCTAAGGGGCATAGAGAAGAGAAGGCCTCTTACAGAATAGTATCCTTATACCAAGATATATGACTCCTGAGCAATTAGCAGAGCTTAAAGCTGCAGGAATTGATATAGAAGTGTTAATAGAGAAGGATGAGGATGCAGATAGGATGCTGCTCTTAAAAGATGCTGATATGGGATGGATGGTAGTAAGGCCTGGAAGATTGTGGCTGGAAAGAGAGAGGGAACTACTTGAGGACGCTGCTGCAATAGCCATTATAACAGGTAAGGATAAGGCAACGAGGCAAAAAATAGAGCTCGATGAGCTTGAAGAGTTATTCTTATCAGGCAGGATACTTGCTAATGAAGGAGAGACAGCTGACGATGGAAATTATATACTGCGTATTGCAGGAGAAGAGTATCAGAATGCAGATGGTACGCAGGCAATATTGGAGATCAGATCTTCAGGCGATCAATTGATAGATGGCATACTGGAGAGGAGTTTTGGAGCTATACGCCTCAATGATGGCACAAGCATTATCTGTATGAATGGCAAAGACTTGCCAAAGGAGAGGCTAAAGAAGGATGATGATCTTGGGCTCATATACCTCGACGATGAAGGTAACGAAGCAGGGGTCTTTGAGCCATTCAGAAAAGGGCTCAATCTAGAAGGACTCCTCTTGAATGCAGATGAGACCAATGCATTTAGTGTAATAGGTATTATAAGGACTGCGCAAGGCGCACCAGACATAGTAGCAGTGGATGATGAGGCAGCATTTGATAATGCAGCCACAGCACTCGGCCTTATAAGGGGTGAGGATTATGAACTTATCACTGCAAATGAAGCTTTACGCAGGCGCATATATGAAGATAAGAAGAATGGAGAGCCTGGAATGCCTTATCCCTTACGTGTAAGGGGTATTGATGGAGTGGGCGGGCTCAATGCTATATATGAGACTAATGCTTATCCTGATGGAGTAGATTGGCTTGCATCTGAGGCAGAGGCAAAGATAGGTGTAGTGAGATTCTTTGGTGAAAGAGAGTCATTAAAATTTGATACACCAGTAGATGATGGCCATCTTGAGATGGCATGGGTAGTCTTAAATGAAGATGATGAGCCGATATTTAAGGAAGAGGAGAAGATATGGGCGCTTGCAAGAGATGACATACCGAATATTACTCTAAAAGATACATCCCTTGCAAGTGAAGGCACCGCAACATTAAACGGCCAAGACTATAATGTAAGACTACTTCCTCTATACTATGCAGCAGAAGACGGCACCCCTACCCAAGAACCTACCGGCATATATGAATTAACCGGAGACGGTCCAAAGTTTGCAGAGCTTACACTCGATTCCAGTATTGTACTCTCCTATATACCCATACCAGCAAGCCCTGATATATATGTAGTAACCCCAGAAGGCCAAGAGACCTTTATAGAGGGTGCAGAGGCTCTTGGGCTTGTACAGAATAGAGATTATGTGCTATTTACCCCATCAAGAAGGCTCTATAGGAATGTAAGAGAGGATAAGGCTACACCAATACCACAGCGCGCAAAGGCACCATTAGTAGTAGACAGGGCATATGTTGAAGCTGAGCTGAGGATGCTAGGGATCAATGTTCAGCTGGATAGAGATCCAAACTTTGAGGTGGGCACATATCCTTCAGGTGTGGACTGGATGAATAATGAGGCAGATCAAAGCTATGTTAATATCATATTTAGTGACGGTACAATGTGGCGCTTTACAGATGAGGTCTTACCAAATGAAGAGAATATGGTATTGCCAAAGTCATACCTCTACCTTGCCTACATAGCCATAGATGAAGATGGAGATGTGATATGGGAGAATGAAGATAAGCTGACCCGTTTTACAGGCAAAGGTGTAGAGAAAGTGGATTACAGGGTTATGCAGATATATGATAATGGCG
>CAYLIX010000075.1:0-6547 GCA_964383775.1 uncultured Planctomycetia bacterium | reverse complement strand
CTCGAGCCTAAGAAGAACCCTATAAAGAGGGCCTTTTACAATATCCTGGGGGGCAAGGGCTTAAAGATTGCCAAGCCAGTACCCATGAATGCCGAAAGGCGTACAAATGGATTTGACAGGTCGCCAATAGCGCATACGATGATAGGTTTAAGACGCCTTGATAATATAGAGTCCTGCGCAAAGCGCATAATAGAAGAGAAGATCCCCGGCGATTTTATAGAGACGGGTGTATGGCGTGGCGGCGCAACGATATTTATGAAGGCAATGTTAAAGGCATACGGCATATCTGACCGCCTGGTATGGGTGGCGGATTCATTTGAAGGGTGCCCGAGGCCCAGCAAAGATAATTATCCCGAAGATAAAGATGATATATTATATACCTCAAGGGAACTCGCAATAAGCATGGAAGAGGTTAAGTCCAATTTTGCACGTTATGAACTGCTCGATGACCAGGTAAGATTCTTGAAAGGCTGGTTTAAAGATACCCTCCCTAATATCCAGACAAAGACTATAGCACTCATGCGCCTGGATGGCGATATGTATGAATCTACCATGGATGCCTTAAACAACCTTTATCCCAAGCTCTCAATAGGCGGCTTCGTTATAATAGATGATTATGGCGCAATGAGCTCCTGTAAAAAGGCCGTCGAAGACTTCCGCAGATTGCACAAGATAGATGACGAAATAAAAGAGATCGACTGGACTGGCGTCTGGTGGAGACGAACTAAATAAATCTCCTTGACAAAATGATACTAACATGGTATCATTTTGTCTACAAATAGGAGGAGGTGTGATATGGAAAAGAAGTGGACGTGTAAGGAAGATATACTTTGCGGAGTAAACGAACCTAAAGACAAAACAAACCCAGTGGATCTCGAGAAGAAACATTTGCCTGTAATAATTGCCCCTGACAAAGTAAAGAAGGACGAGCTTTTCAATGTTACCATTGAAGTAGGAAAGCTCCTGACTCATCCCAATGAACCCGGACATTTTATAGAATGGATAGAGTTATACTGCGGTGATACATTTCTTATGAGGGCATCGCTTTCAGGTGGGGCGAGTGCGCCGAAGGTATCATTACCAGTAAAACTATCACATGCGCATGGCCCATTAAAGGCATGGGCAAAGTGCAACCTTCACGGGCTCTGGGAATATACAAAGGCTATAGAGGTAGGATAGATTGAATGAGATTAATGGAGTCTTGTCTGAGGTAATAGATAGGGCACCCGGTGTAAAGAGTTTCAGGTTTAAGCTTGAAAGAGAGATAGACTTTAAGCCCGGGCAATTCTTCTGCGTAATGCTCGATTCTGAAGAAGGGGAATGCGTAAGGTATTTCTCCTTTTCCAATTCTCCAACAGAACGCGGATATATAGAGTTTACCAAGAGGATTACGGATAGTCCATTCTGTATAGAGCTTTGTAAGCTTAAAGCAGGTAATCACGTAAAGCTCAAGATGCCCGGAGGCTCTTTTACATTCGAGGGAGAACACAAGAAAATAGCCTTTCTCTCAGGCGGTATAGGCATAACTCCTATAAGGAGTATGCTTAAATATATTGCAGACAAAAAACTGGCTACAGATGCAGTATTGATCTATGGCAACAGGACCCAGGAAGATATTATTTTTCGCAAAGACCTCGATAAATTAAGCGCCGAGAACAAAAATATACACGTAATCTATACTATAAGCTCCAAAGATAGTGCTAAGGACACATGGAAGGGAAAGACCGGCCATATAGATGAAGTGATGATAAAGAGTGAAATCCCTGACTATAGAGAAAGGGTCTTTTTTATCTGCGGCCCGCCGCGTATGGTAGATAAACTCGTATCAGTATTAAAAGATGGACTAGGCATTGATAAAGACTGTATCAAAAGAGAAAACTTTGTAGGATACTGATGAAGAAGGACCAAAGATGCTTGACATGTTCTGAGCTTGATAAATGCAGGGATAGCCATGCTTCCTGGATCTTCTTTATAATAGGCCTCATTGCAACTATATCGATCAGGGTCGTTACAGTATTGATAGAGATAAATCCTCTATATGGCAAGGCTGCGTGGTATACAGGGGTAGGTGGATTCTTCATATTCTTTGTATATAAATTTAGAGTCAATCGCGCACGCGCAGAACTCATAAAGAAGAATAAGCTCGCAGATAAAGTAAATACCAAAAGCGCACTTACAGACCAGGATTATCGCTTAATAAGCGGGATCTTATGCAGCTTAAGCTCCAAAAAAGAGACGATAAATTACTTCTTTATATTTGGGTTATCTGCAGTGGCATTGGCACTTGCAATATACTTTGATTTTATAAAATAGGTGGAGGTGTAGCATGGCAGTTAAGAGTATGGGTGAAGAGTACAAATGCAATCTATGCGGAAATGAAGTGAAGGTTACAAAAGTGGGCGGCGGCGAACTAGTATGCTGTGGCCAGCCCATGGAAAAGACCAAAGGTTAAGGAGGGAAGAGATGGGCAAGTCTATTAAAGGTACAAAGACAGAGAAGAATCTTCTGGCATCTTTTGCCGGGGAGTCACAGGCGAGGAACCGCTACACATATTTTGCAAGTGTAGCAAAAAAATCGGGTTATGAGCAGATAGCGAGCATATTCCTTGAGACGGCTGACAATGAAAAAGAGCATGCCAAGAGATTCTTTAAACTGCTGGAGGGTGGCGAAGTAGAGATAACTGCATCATATCCTGCAGGCATGATAAAGGATACAGCTGCAAATCTGGAGGCTTCAGCAGCAGGGGAGCATGTGGAGTGGACCAAGCTGTATAAGGAAGCTGAAGATACTGCACGTAAAGAAGGATTTGAAGAGATAGCAAAGCAATTTAAAGAGATAGCTGAAGTAGAAGAGGAGCATGAGAGGCGTTATAGAAAGCTTTTAAAGAATATAAAAGACGGTAAGGTATTTAAAAAAGATACCGTTGTTAAATGGAAGTGCCGTAATTGTGGCTATGTGCATGAGGGTAAAGATGCGCCTGATAAGTGCCCTGCATGCGCGCATCCCAAGAGCCACTACGAGCTTTTGTGCGAAAACTATTAATATAGAGACATTCTATGCCTGAGAAGCCGCTATGTGAGTGTAAGGAGGCACCATTTTATAGAAACAAGGTTGTTATTACCACCTTTATCCTCACAGCGCTTATTCTCTTATCATATATATTCCCTGCACTGGCGCCATTCAGAAAGTCTCTCTTCAGATATATTGGTATGGTATGGTGGGCACTGGCACTGGGCCTCTTTATCGGAGGCATAATAGACTACTATGTGCCACGTGAGTACATATCGCATATCCTGGCAAGGCCTAAAAAGAGAACGATCATCTATTCAGTGATCCTCGGATTTCTTATGAGCGCGTGTTCACACGGTATCTTAGCGCTCTCTATCGCTATACACAAAAAAGGCGCCTCAAACCCTGCAGTCGTATCCTTTCTTCTCGCTTCACCATGGTCAAATTTGACATTTGCTATACTCATTTTAGGATTCTTTGGGCTTAAGGGTATATTCATCATAGTATCCGCCATAATTATAGCGATAATAACAGGGCTTGTATTCCAGCTGCTTGAGAGGAAGGGGCTCATTGAAAAGAATGAGAATATAGTAAGCGTGGAAGAGGACTTCAGTATATTGAATGATATCAAGAAGAGATACAAAGATTACAAATGGTCGCTCAATACTTTTAAGACTGATATTAAGGGTGTAGTTAGCGGGGCACTTACTCTCGGCAATATGGTCTTGTGGTGGATACTCATAGGTATGAGCATAGCAAGCTTTGCAAGCGCATATGTGCCTCAAGAGATATTTTCAAATTATATGGGGCCTACTATACTGGGCTTGATAGTTACATTAATACTTGCTACTATAATAGAGATATGTTCAGAAGGTTCAATACCGATTGCGTTTGAAATATTCCGCCAGACAGGCGCGCTTGGTAATTCACTCGTATTCTTAATGGCAGGAGTAGCTACAGACTATACAGAGATAGGCCTCTTGTGGCATAATGTAGGAAAGAGGGTTGCTATCTGGCTTCCCATAATAACAGTTCCACAAGTGATCGTATTCGGTATCATTGCAAACAGGATATTCTAATGAGATATACATGTATGACGTAATCATCATAGGGGCAGGCCCTGCAGGCATAACTGCGGCTGTATACGCTGCAAGAAAGCGTATGGAGCTTCTGGTTATCACAGGAGATATTGGCGGGCAGGCCATATTGAGCGGGGATATAGAGAACTACACTGGCTATCAATTTGTAACAGGCCCGGAATTGGCAACAAAGTTTGAAGAGCACATGAAGAAGTATGATATACCTGTAAAGGACGGAGAAGAGGTACAGGAGCTTAAAAAATCAAAGGGAGTTATTACAGTCAAGACTGATGTTGCATCCTATGAAACAAAGACTGTTATAATCGCCTCTGGAAAGAGATCTCGGGAACTTAATGTGCCGGGGGAAAAGGAATTTAAGAATAGAGGCCTTACATACTGCGCAACTTGTGATGGGCCGCTATTTAAGGATAAGGATGTAGCGATAATAGGCGGGGGTAACTCTGCTCTGGATGCAGCGCTGCAGCTCATTAATATAGCAAAGAAGGTATATATAATAAACATCACTTCCGAGCTTACAGGTGATGCAATAATGCGTGAGAAGGTCGTAGCGAGTGATAAAGTCACCATATTGAATAATTCAAAGGTTACTGCAGTATTGGGCGAAAAACTTGTTAGCGGCGTAGAGATCGATACAAAGGGTAAAAAGAGGAAGATATCTGTACAGGGCGTATTTGTGGAGATAGGCCTCGTTCCCAATTCAGGATTTGCAAAGGATATTGACAAGAATGACAGAGGTGAGATAAAGGTAAGCCCTTATAACGAGACGAATATCGACGGAATATTTGCTGCGGGCGATGTAACGGATGTCCCTGAAAAACAGATCATCATTGCAGCGGGAGAAGGATCCAAGGCCACACTGGGTGTATTTAAGTATCTGGCGAGAAAGAGAGACTAAAGATAGATAATGAGCACATTGTCTCAATACAAGAAGAAGAAGAGATATATAAAAGCGAGACTAAGAGATTTTGATAAGTTTCACAAAGCTGATAATAGAACGCTATTTGCAGAACTGGCATTCTGTTTATTGACACCGCAGTCAAAGGCAGTATCATGTGATAAGGCGGTGAGTATATTAAAGGATTCAGATCTTCTCTTTAACGGCAGTGAAGGAAGCATTAGTAGCAGATTAAAAGGATTGGTCAGGTTTCATAATAAGAAATCCGCATATCTCGTGAATGCGCGAAAGGCCCTAAAGAATGGGAAGGGATTAGTTATTAAGGATAGATTAGAGAATAACACAAATCAAGACTCAAGAGAGTGGCTTGTAGAGAAGATAAAGGGATTGGGTTATAAAGAGGCGAGCCATTTTTTGAGAAACATAGGTTTGGGGCAGGATATCGCTATACTCGATGTACATATCTTAAAGAACTTAAAGAGGTTGAAGGTCATAAAAGAGACACCAGTATCCATGACGAGGAATCAATATCTCAAGATCGAAGATAAGATGAGGGGATTCTCCAGAAGAGTAAAGATACCCATGGAAGAGCTGGACCTCTTATTCTGGTCCAACCAGACAGGATTCATATTTAAATGAAGAAGATAATAAGACACTTACACCATGTACCGAGCCTTAGAGAGACTGCCTCCAGAATGGAAAGAGAGGGCAGGATAGATAAGGAGAAAGAGGAATTTATAAAGTCCCACCTGGATGAATGGGTGGAAGATTCAAAATACATATTATTTAACCTGAGCGTTCATATCGGCCTTGGGTTTGTAAGGTTTACAGAGTTGCCCATACGTCTTCCAATTTGCTCTACACTGCGAACTATATGGGTAATGGGTTGCCGCATGTACTGCAATATACGCTGGGACATGCATAGAAAGAAGATCCACTCAATACCAGTCCTGCTCTTTGCAGCAATACCATTCCTGGGCTACTTTGCATATACCATACCTCTAAAGAGAAAGAGCGAATACCTATCGTATCTCTATGCTCAGCACATATCATATATGCTCTACAATAAGACTCTGGAAGATAAGCTTATAAAGGCACCAAAATTCATAAAGAGGATCGCTTATAAGATCCTGGTACCAGCAGAGTTGCATTGATAATGCACTTGTGATATTCTTAAATACAGACGCGGAGAGATGGGTGAGTCTGGCTGAAACCGGCGCTCTCGAAAAGCGTTAGGGCCTTACGGCCCTCGGGGGTTCGAATCCTCCTCTCTCCGCCACTTCCGCCGAAGGCGGAAGTGATCCTGAGGAAGCGACCGAAGGGAGCTTCCGAAGGACCTTTGAATGAGCGAGCGAAGGACCTTTAATCTGGGACACCCCGCCGATTGATGAATGCCCCGTCCCCATAATAGTTGTATACAATTCCAGTCTTTAGTGTTATTATGAGCCATCATGACACAAGCACACCACCATACAAACGCCTCTTTTTATGGCCTTGGGATTGCCCCGAGAATACTCGATATACTGGATCGAATGAAGTTTAC
>CAYLIX010000074.1:262-6712 GCA_964383775.1 uncultured Planctomycetia bacterium | reverse complement strand
TAGAGAGGCGCTCCAAAAGCGGCAAGAGGTTCTACGGCTGTACAAAGTATCCCAAGTGCACCTTTACTACTAATAGGCTGCCGGAGAAAGAGGCATAACGTGATAGATCGTTATATAGATAAGTTTATAAAATACCTGGAGATCGAGAAGAATGTCTCGCGCCATACAGTGATAAACTATAGCCAGGACCTGAGAAACTTCTCCATCTTTTTAGGTGATAGGAAGGCAGAGGATGTCGACTATCTGATGATAAGAAAGTTTCTTGCGGAATTACGCACAAGAAAATACGAAAAGAAGACGATAGCGAGAAAGCTCTCTACCCTCAGGTCTTTCTTTAAGTTCTTATACAGAGAGGGGTATCTAAAGGCCAATCCCCTTGCTACGATATCCAGCCCAAAGATAGATAAGAAACTGCCGCATTTTCTTGATGTAGCGAGTGTAGTTAAGCTTATAGAATCACCCGGCACAAAAGACGCCTATTGCCTCAGGGACCGCGCAATACTGGAGGTATTATATTCATCCGGTATACGCGTAAGCGAGTTAGTCGGGCTGGATAGGGAAGATATCGATCTCATAGGAGGCGTCATAAAGGTAATGGGCAAAGGCCGTCGGGAGCGCATATGCCCGATAGGCGACAAGGCATCCGGCGCTGTGCGCAGTTATCTGGGAAAGGCCGCTCGTAATAAGGCATTATTTTTAAATAGATCTGGTGGCCGCCTGAGTGATAGAAGCGTCCGGCGAATAGTAGATAGGTATATAAAGAGAGTGAGCATTGAAGAGAAGATCTCCCCGCACACCCTCCGCCATTCGTTCGCCACTCATCTCCTGGACAGAGGAGCAGACTTAAGGAGCGTCCAGGAGCTCTTGGGCCACAAGAACCTTTCCACCACCCAGATCTATACACACATTACTGCAGAGAGAATGAAATCGGTGTATGACAAGACGCACCCGCGTGCGTAAGATATGAAGCATAAAAGATGACTATCATTTATGATATTGTTTTTATACTCTTTTCTATTATATATTTGCCGTACCTTGTAATTACGGGCAGGTATCATAAAGATATCTGGCAGCGTTTTGGTGTATATCCAAAGCGGCTCCTGGATGGTATCGAGCAGAAAAAGGTAATCTGGCTACATGCTGTCAGTGTAGGCGAAGTCATGGCAGCGCGCGTCTTATGCAACGATCTCTTAAAGAGGTATCCGAAAAAGACGCTCGTTATATCGACCATTACAAAGACCGGCAATACAATAGCCAATAAGCTCTTTAAGAATGAGGCTACTATCATCTATCTGCCTGTAGATATAAGCTGTGTGGTAAATAGAGTGCTGGAAAGAATAGCGCCTGAGCTCTTTATAATGGTAGAGACAGAACTCTGGCCCAATCTTATAACAGCGCTCCATAAGAAGTCTATACCCATTGTGCTTGTAAATGGCAGGATATCGCCTAAATCATACGATAGATATAAAAAGGTTCATTTTATAATAAAAGGCATACTCAATAAGATAAGCCTCTTTTGCATGCAGAATAAGACGTATGCCAAGAGGATAGAGGATATAGGCGCTAAAGAGAAGCAGGTAAAGATTACCGGAAATATGAAGTTTGACGCGGCAGAATATAATACCGCGCTCGATACTGAGACGATAAGAAGAGATCTTGGATTAAAAGATGAATTGCTCTTGATAGCCGGATCAACGCACAGAGGCGAAGAAGAGACGGTCCTTAAGGTCTATAAAAGACTCTTGGAGGATTATCCGGATCTTAGGCTCTTGATTGCGCCGCGTCACATAGAACGGACAAAAGAGATAGAGAGGCTCATTTACAAATTTGGATTTAAGCCAATACCTACTTCCAAGATTGCATTACAGGGAGTAGATGAGAAGCCCCCGGTTCTGCTTTTGGATACGATGGGTCTGCTCGGACAGCTATTCTCTATAGCCACAGTAGTATTTATGGGTGGCAGCCTGGTGCCAAAGGGCGGCCAGAATATATTGGAACCGGCTGTATTTTCAAGGCCAATACTATTTGGCCCGCATACGTTTAATTTTAAAGATATTGTAGAGACATTCTTAGAAGGAGATGCAGCCCTTATGGTAAAGGATGTGGATGGTCTTTTCGAGACACTAAAGGTACTGCTTAAAGATGCAAAAATGAGGGAAGATCTGGGCGCGCGTGCAGAATCACTGGTAAAAGAGAATAGAGGCGCAAGCAGGCGTAATATGGATGAGATAAAAGGAATGCTTTGATCATGAAGAGTTATATCTACTCAGTAATGACTGGTAAGAGGCTCGGTATTGCAGCAGCGCTTGTAAAAGGGGTGCTATATATCGTTTCTCTCTTCTATTCGTTCTTACTTGCAATAACGAGATCATTTAATATGCTCGTCTCAAAACGGCTTCCATGCAAGGTGATAAGCATTGGAAACCTTACACTGGGTGGTACAGGAAAGACACCTACAGTAGGCATGCTTGCAAGAATGACAAAAGATGATGGTAAGAATCCTTGTGTACTCATAAGGGGATATGGCGATGACGAACATAAGATGCTAAAAGCTATTTTGAGGGATATACCAATCATTGTAGGCAGAGATCGAATCTCCTCTGGAATGGCAGCATGCGATATGGGTTGCGATACAATTATTTTGGATGATGGTTTTCAGCATTGGCGTCTTAAGAGGGACATAGATATAGTGCTTATAGATTCAAGCAATCCCTTTGGAAATAGAAGGCTGTTTCCCAGGGGCATATTAAGAGAGGGTATCGATAGCTTAAAGAGGGCAGATATTATAATGCTCACTAAGGCGGATATGCAAAAAGATGACACTGAAAGTTTAAGAAGAGAAATTAAAAGAATAGCAGATGATATTCCTATAATTGAGTCTGTACATAACCCCTCCGGGCTCTATAATCTTTCTGAAAGAGAAGAGAAGCCGCTTGAATGGATAAGGGGTAAGAAGATCTGCAGTCTCTCGAGCATTGTGAATACAGAATACTTTGAATGCATATTAAAGCGATTGGGAGCAGATATAGTAAGGGGCTTACATTACCCGGACCATTACAATTATAAAGAGAGAGACCTTAAGTCCATAGCTGACGAATGTACTAGATTGAAGATAGATATGATCGTAACTACAGAGAAGGATGCAGTTAAGCTCAACGCAATACGTAATATGCACGACGCAATACAAATATTCGTTTTGCAGATAGAGCTGAAGGTAACCAATGGCAAGGATATACTTAGACAAAGAGTACTTACTCTATATAACGGTTAAGGTAGTAAGCAGGATAGTATCGCTTCTGCCTATACGCTGCGCGCTCTGGATGGGCAAGATAACAGGAGATCTCTTATATATCTTCCATCCGAAGCGAAAGAGGGTGGGTTATGCCAATTTAAAGGCTGCCTTCTCTAAAGATAAGACGCCGAATGAGCTCAAGCGTATCTTAAAGAGCACATACGAAAATTATGGTAGGAGCATCATGGAGATGCTCAGTATACCCAAGATCGATTACGAATATCTAAGAAAACACATCGACATTCCAATGCAGTCGCGTATTGCCCAGGCATCAATAAAGAAGAAGGGTGTGATATTCCTGACTATTCACCTCGGCAATTGGGAACTTATGAACTTAAAATCCGCCCAGATAGGCCACCCCTTACACCTCTTGGTGCGTAAACAGAGGCACGAAAGGCTTAATAATCTTCTAAATAGCTACCGACAAAAACTCGGATGCAAGGTAGTAAACAGGGGTATGACTACAAGAGAGATGATAAAGGTCCTAAGATCCAATGCAATTGTTGCTATACTATCTGACCAGGATGTAGGTAAGAGCGGCGTCTATCATGATCTCTTTGGCAGGCCTACTTCACATGCTGTGGGTGCTATGAGGATAGCCAGGAGCACAGGCTCCAGTATATTACCGGTCTTTATGATAAGGAAAGGAACAACTGCGTACCACCGTGTAGATATAGATGAGCCATTTGAAGTAGCAAAGAGCCCTGATTGCGACAAGGATGTAAGCGAGGCGATCCAGAGGAGTATCAGGGTCTTTGAATCCTATATATCGCAGCATCCGGATCAGTGGATGTGGGTCTATACGAGATGGAAGTCAACTCCCTGCAGAAAGGTCATCATATTAAGCGATGGAAAGCGCGGCCATTTAAATCAGTCATTGGCTGTATACAATGTCATAAGAAGATGCAGACAGGATGCAGGATTCAAAGATAAGGATACATCATATGAGATCATTGAGGTAAGATTTAAGAATAAGATGCTAAAGTCCCTGCCAAGACTCTGTCCATTCTTCGGGACAAATACCTGCCAGGGGTGTATGGCGTGCCTCAAGGCATCTTTGACAAGAGAATCTTATGATAAACTTATGACAAACTTTGCAGATATAATAATATCATGCGGGTCATCACTTAGCGCAGTAAACGTCTTATTATCCAGGGAGAATAATGCAAAGAATGTTGTTATTATGAAGCCCGGCCCTGCAGGGATTAAGAACTTTAATGTGGCAATCATACCTGCTCACGATAGATTCAAACAATCGCATAATACCGTAATTACAGAAGGCGCCCCAAGCTTAATGAGCGAAGAGAATATGGAGGATGGGTCGAAGAGGATACAGGCAATTACAGATGTCTCAAAGAGGAGTGTGCTGGGGGTATTAATAGGCGGAGATACGCCCAGGCATAGCCTTAGCCTGGATATAGTCAATACTCTTATTGATCAGATAGAGGATGTAACTGAAAAACTCGATATGGATCTATTGCTCACCACGTCCAGGCGCACACCAAGCCGTATAGAGCAGCTCCTAAAGAGCCGCCTCAAGAGTAATGGCCGTACAAAGTTATTATTGATAGCAAATGAGGCAAATATAGATAATGCAGTGGGCGGTATACTGCGCCTGAGTGAAATAGTTCTGGTATCGGGTGAGAGCATATCCATGGTATCTGAGGCGGCTTCGTCGGGTAAGAAGACGGTCGTATTCGATCTAGAGAAGAAGAAGGCCCAGACCTTGAATAAGCATGATTATGCCATTGACAGGCTTACCAAAGAGCACTATATTACTCATCCTCCACTGGACCAAGTAGGCAAAGCAGTAATGGCATTATCACAGATGCAGGGCTTTCAAAAGAAGCTGGACAATAACGCAAAGATGTACAAAGAGCTTTACAGGATTATCTAAAGAGATGAATGTTTTACAGATCTTACCGGAACTCAATATAGGCGGCGTGGAGAGGGGCACTATAGACCTTGCCAAGTATTTGACGGCCAATGATCATAAAGCGGTTGTGGTATCAGGCGGCGGGCGGCTGGTACGCGAACTCGATATGATAGGCGCGCGCCATTATCGCCTGCCTGTAGGGCGTAAATCCATTATCACTATGGTAGCCATGATACACCGTTTATCAGACATAATAAGGCGTGAGAATATAGATATAGTCCATGCGCGCAGCCGTGTGCCTGGATGGATAGCATACTTTGCATGCAGGATTACCAAGACCACTTTTATCACTACTGCACATGGATATTATAAGAGCATATTTACAAGTCAGGTCATGGGATGGTCCAAATTTGTCATCGTTGCGTCAAAGGTCATTGCAAGGCATATGATAGATGATTTTAAGGTCCCGCGCTCCAAGATAAGATTTATTCCAAGAGGTGTGGACCTTGACAGGTTTAAGTTTGTGGATCCTGCAAACAAGGCAAAGACAAAGGATTTTACTATAGGCGTTATATCGAGATTGACTCCGATAAAAGGCCATACCTATCTTATAAAAGCGCTCTCATTTGTCTCGAGGGTGATACCAAAGCTAAAGGTACTTATTGTGGGTGAGCCCTCCGGCGGAAAAGAGGCATATAAGGAAGAGCTTGAGCTACTTGTAAGGCGGCTCGGGTTATCACGCATAGTTGAATTTGTAGGCTGGCAGGAAGATATCCCCGGTATCTTATCTCAGCTCGATCTTTTGGTATTGCCCACTGTAACACCAGAGGCATTCGGGAGGGTAGTTATAGAGGCGCAGGCATGCGGCGTGCCTGTAGTGGCCACAAAGGTGGGCGGTATTATTGATATTATTGAAGATAATGTAAATGGTATATTGGTACAGCCGCAGGATGTAAAATCCCTTGAAGAAGGCATATTAAAGATTGCTAAGGATCCACAGCTTGCTCTTCGATTGGCCCAGGCAGCGCGTAAGAATGTAGAAGAGAAGTACTCTCTCGATAAGATGGCTCGAGATACCATAGATATATACAAAGGCGCTGGGGATACATTGAATATTCTGGTAATAAAGACGAGCGCGCTTGGTGATGTCATACTATCCATACCATCTGTACGCGCCATAAGAGAGAGGTATCCCAAATCGAGCATAACAGTGTTGACCGGCCTTGCATCGCGTAAGGTCTTTAAAGGATGCCCGTATATAGACGATCTTATTGTATGCGAC
>CAYLIX010000074.1:0-252 GCA_964383775.1 uncultured Planctomycetia bacterium | reverse complement strand
GGATAAGACTGTAAAGAAGTTGTGGGAGCTCGGTGGCGTATTGCGAAACTCAAATTTTGATATGGTGATAGATCTTCAGAATAATCGCAAGAGCCACCTCCTTGCAGCCATGAGCCTTGCCCCGCTTAGATTCGGGTATGACAATGGCAAGCTCTCTTTCTTGCTCAATAGAAAGGTCAAGGGCGCGCTCTCCAGGATCGATCCTGTGGAGCAACAATCGAAGACCCTAAAAGCCGCCGGTGTAAAGGAGGT
>CAYLIX010000073.1:0-6807 GCA_964383775.1 uncultured Planctomycetia bacterium | reverse complement strand
TGTTGTTCTTTAGGCCTACCCTCTATCGCCTTATGAGGACATGCCTTAACACACGCTCCGCACATTTTGCACAATTTATCATCTATTGAATATGTTATAAGCGTTTTACAGACACCGGCTGGGCAGCGCCTATCTTTTATATGAGCCTCGTATTCAGAATTAAAATATTTAATAGTCGATAATACAGGGTTCGGGGCGGTCTTTCCTAGCGCGCAGAGAGATCCCTCGGCCACAGTCTCGGCCGTATCCTTCAACAGAGACATCTTCTCTTCTGTACCCCTGCCCTCTGTGATATCATCTATTATTTCCCGCATCCTGCTCAATCCTATCCTGCATGGGACACATTTGCCGCAAGACTCATCTATGAGAAAATTCAAAAAGTATCTTGCAACATCTACCATGCACGTAGATTCATCCATAACGACCATGCCGCCTGAACCTACCATTGAACCTGCTTCGTAGAGCGACTCAAAGTCTACTGAGAGATCAAAGAGCTCCTCGGGCAAACATCCACCAGAGGGCCCGCCCGTCTGGACCGCCTTTATCTTCTTCTTTGTCGGGGAGCCACCGCCCATATCATTAATAATCTTGCGCAGGGATATCCCCATCGGGACTTCGATTAAGCCTGTATTCTTTATCTGTCCTGTAAGCGCAAATATCTTTGTGCCTTTGCTCTTTTCTGTTCCCATAGAAGCAAACCACTCTGCACCCTTACTTATTATGGCCGGCACATTTGCCCATGTCTCTACATTATTCAGGTTTGTAGGCAACTCCATAAGCCCTTTATCTGTGGTATGAGTGTCCTTGGGCCTTGGTTCGCCTACCCTTCCTTCCAGAGACGCCATAAGTGCTGTGGATTCACCGCAGACAAATGCCCCTCCACCTCTTGCTATCTTTATGTCTAATGAAAAATCACATCCTAGAATATTATCGCCTAATAGACCGAGATCTCTTGCTTGTCTTAAGGCTATCTTGGAATGTTCAACAGCAAGTGGGTATTCATTTCTTACATATATATACCCTTCCTTTGCTCCGATAGCGAACGCACCTATAAGCATACCTTCTATAATCAGGTGGGGATTTCCTTCCAGCACGCTTCTATCCATATAAGCACCGGGGTCACCTTCGTCTGCATTACATATGACAAATTTGGGACTACCTTTTGCCTTTCTGCAGGATTCCCATTTTCTACCTGTTGGGAAGCCCCCTCCGCCTCGGCCCCTAAGTCCGGACCTCTTTACTTCCTCTATTATAGCCTCCGGCTTCATAGAGGTAAGGGCCTTTATAAACGCTGAATATCCGTTATTTGAAATATAGTCATTGATATCACAGGGATCAATTAGCCTATTATTCTTCAGGATGTTTCTCTCCTGCGCTTTATAGAAGGGTATATCATCCTCACAAGCACATCTCTTCCCGGAAACGAGATCTTTATATTGCAGCCTCTCTATGGCCTTATCATTTCTTATGGTCTCAGATACGATCTCTTTAACATCTTCAGGCTTTATACGGCAATAAAAGATATTGCCCGGCTCTATAATCATAAGCGGGCCTTGTTCGCAGAAACCATGACATCCTGTAGGCCTTACCTTCACGTCATCGGTCAATCCGCTTTGCTTCAATTCCTTGTTCAGTGATGCCAACACATTCAATGCCCCTGAAGCACAGCAGCCGGTTCCCATACATAGGGTAATTGTCTTCTTATATGCAGCGTCTTTTGTCTTCTGCGCCTTCTCTAAGCCCTTCAAATCTTCCAGAGTATTTATTGTAGCCATACGTCTCTACTTCTCCTCTTTTGAATCCCGTGGAGCTACACTCTTTAAAAGGGATTTTAATTTGCTTGTGGACATATGATCATAATATTTACCATCCAGTACTACCACGGGCCCCAATGCGCATGCGCCCAGGCAATTGACCGTTTCCATTGTAAATTCGCCATCTTCAGTGGTATCACCTGGTTTAACCTTAAGTTGAGATAACACCTCATCCAAAAATCTGGGTGCGCCCCTTACATGGCAGGCCGTGCCCATACATACAGTAATAAGATGTTTGCCGCGCGGTTTGAGTGCAAAGGCCTTGTAAAAATTCGCTACCCTGAAAACCTCGATGAGCGGCACCTTGAGCCTCTCTGATACACCCTTTAAAATATCCTCGGGAAGATAACCACAAGAACTCTGGATATCCTGAAGTACCTCGATAAGTTCAGATTGCAATCCTTCCCTCTTATTCAATACCTCATTTAGTAGGTTCGATGTCATCATATCTCCTTAAGCCTCACCGTGCCTGGATCTTAATCAGGCAAGATGAAAAAATGGCGTTCCCTTTTAGGGAACGCCATTGTTCCTTAATGCTCTAATAATATGATATACCTATATATAATGCTAGTCAAGAAAAAAGATCACCTACAATATCGCTAGATATTTATCAAGCTCGTAGCCAGTTACCTGTTTTCTGTACTCATTCCATTCGTCTTTTTTGTTGCGGATAAAGTACTCGAATACCTTATCGCCCAGCGCCTTCTTTACGAGGCTGCTCGATTCTGTAATCTTTATCGCCTCATATAGATCGTCGGGGAGAGACTCTATTCCGGCCTTCTTTCTATCTAGTGCGCTCATTTCGTATATGTTATTAGAGACCTCTTTAGGAAGGGGGTACTTCTTCTTAATGCCTTCTAAGCCCGCGGCAAGCATTACAGAGAATGCAAGATATGGGTTGCAGGCCGGATCAGGGTTACGAAGCTCTACTCTGGTCGCCTTCTCCTTGCCCGGTTTATATCTGGGCACCCTAACGAGCGCGGATCTATTCTGCTGGGCCCAGGATACGTATACAGGTGCCTCATAACCTGGCACGAGCCTCTTGTAGGAATTTACCCACTGACAGCAGACTGAACAGATCTCTCTTGCATGTCTTAATATGCCCGCTGTAAAATATTTACCCGTCTTTGAGAGATGAAATCTATCCTTTGCATCAAAGAATGCATTCTTGGAACCTTTAAAGAGTGACATGTGTGTATGCATGCCACTGCCATTCATACCATAGACCGGTTTCGGCATAAAGGTAGCATAGAGGTTCTGCTGCATGGCCACCTCTTTTACAACCATGCGATAGGTCATGACATTATCTGCCATTATGAGTGCTGTATTATAGCGAAGGTCTATCTCATGTTGGGAACTGGCCACTTCATGGTGCCAGTATTCCACGTCAATACCCATCTTCTCAAGCATCAGTACAGTCTTGCGCCTTAAGTCCTGGCCTATATCCATAGGCGTAAGATCAAAATATCCGCCCTTATCCAGTATCTCTGTATTATCCTTATTGCGAAAATAGAAATACTCAAGTTCCGGTCCTACATTAAAGGTATAACCCATCTTCTTTGCTTCATTAAGATTTCGCTTGAGAACATATCGCGGATCGCCTATAAAAGGCTTCCCACCGGGCTCAAATACATTACAGAACATCCTCGCAACCGGCCGCTTCTCATTTATCCACGGCATGATCTGAAACGTATCAGGGTCAGGCTTTACTATCATATCCGATTCTTCTATGCGTGAGAATCCCTCGATGGATGAACCGTCAAAACCCATACCATCATTAAGTGCGCCTTTAAGCTCCTCTACGCGTATATCAAAACTCTTCAAGAATCCCAATACATCCGTAAACCATAGACGTATAAATGCCACTTTTTTACGCTTTACAAGTTTCAGTATATCCTGCTTAGTCATTAAGATAAATCCTCCGGCTAATTATGTACTACTCCGCAATAAGGAGCTTATTGATCTCATCGAGTAAGAATTTAAATTCGAAAGGTTTGGTGATATACGCATCACCGCCTACCTGCTTACCTGTATCCATGTCTGACTTTGATGTCCTAGCTGTGACAAATATTATAGGTATATGCTTGTAACGATTATCCGCCTTTAAGATACGACAGACCTTATACCCATTAAGCTTAGGCATCATAAGATCCAGCAATATGAGGCTCGGGGAGTTTTTACGCGCGATCTCAAGGGCCTGGAGCCCGTCATAGGCTACCATTACATCAAATTTACTATTAGCAAGTTGAGTCTTTACCTTATCTACGAAATCCTTCTCGTCATCAGCAAGCAATATCTTCTTTGACATCTATCTTCCTCCTCCAGCAAGAATAAGTGTAAGTCCTATGATGATAATAACAATAGCAAATATCTTATAAAATAAAGCCGGTCTATTGAGCAGCCAATCGAGCGCCTTCTCTGATGCCTTTGATGTAAATTTAAGGATCATCCTGACGATCATGATCAGGCCTGCAATCCCTATTACCTTTGACAGCACGCCGGGTATCTTCATTATACTACCTATCAAAAGAAAACAAAAGCCTAAAATAAAGGCCAGCACTATGCGTCTGGTTTTGCGTGTCATCTTTTTCTTCATGCGCATTTTAAGCGCTTCAGGCTTCACAAGCCATAATACACCCAATATAACCCATATAATACCCAGTATCTTAGCAAACATCAGAATACCTCCCAGTGTATAACTTCTTTTAATGACCGCGCCCTGGCCTGTTCTTTCTCATTCTTTGGCCAGCCCAATGATATCAGGCTTATCAGTTTAAGCCCCTGCGGCGCCTTTAAGAGTTTTGATACGTCTTCTGTATAAGGCTTCTTATCCCCTGCTATCCAGCAAGTACCTATCCCTAAATCCGCTGCAGCAAGCAGGATATTTTCAGTTGCAGCACACCCATCTTCCAGATAATATTTTGTATCCTTGCAGAATATCACAATAGCAGCTGAGCCATCCTTTATAAAAGTACCTGTATTGCATATCTTGCCTAATTCTGCGAGGGTATTCTTATCCGTTACGACGACAAACTCCCATGGTTCTATCCTGCGCGCTGTTGGTGCGCGCCTGCCTGCGTCGACTATTTTTTCAAGAAGCCCCTTTTCAATAGGCCCTGGGTCATACTCTCTTACACTTACTCTTCTTTTTATGGTATCGAATGTCTCCATCTCTTTAGTCCTTGAGTATTATTGCGTGTATTATGCTCTCTGCTTTATTCAGATACTTTTTATATCCAGGGGTTTTTCCATTATAACTAACAATATACACCCTATCCTTATAAAAAAGAATATACTTCTTATATTTAAATTCACCCTTTTCATATACTACATATATGGCATCCTGATTATATATCTCTGCACTGGATGTGTCCAGCACCTTAAAATCTTTGGCCCCAGCCTGCCAATCCATCAGAGAGAATGTCATATGCTCTTCCAGGGATGTCGGGAGACTTCCTAGTGGCTCTATACTTACGCTTACATTCTCCTGAAAGTCGTCTTCCTCGGTCTCCTTCGGAGCAGCAATAGCAACGACCCCGCCTGTAAAGAGCATATTCCAGTCAGAAGGATACTCCAGGACAAAATACGGGGTCTCGTACTTTCTCTGTGCCTCTTCGGCTGATATGCCAAGAACTGGCAATAACACCACTAATCCCACAATCAAAACAGCTATTTTCTTCATTATACCCTGTAAAATCTGGGGTGGGTGAGGAGACTTGAACTCCCGACCTTCTGAGCCACAGTCAGACGCTCTAACCAACTGAGCTACACCCACCACAAATATGGCGCGCCCGACAGGATTCGCCTACTACGCTCGGCCTTATGGCCTCGCTGCGTAGGCTCCCCTCGCTCACTTACGGCCTCGTCCGCCTTCGGCGGACTACAGGCCTTTTCCTCGCTTCGCTCGGCGCTCACTCGCTTCGAATCCTGTCACGATGTGTCGCAATAGCAAAGCAAATGGCGCGCCCGACAGGATTCGAACCTGTGACCCTCGGCTTAGCATCCAGCATCAGATTTCCCTGACCACCTTTGACAGGCTTGCTGGCCGGACTTTCTCTTAGGCATCTCAGCCCCGCCGTGTAAAGTCTCTACACTCCCCCAAAATATCTTGAGGTAGCTCGGTATAGGCCTTTCGGCTATCTACCGAATTAGCGGCGTCCACTTTACAGGTTCGTTACCCTATAAAGGCTCCCTTTTGAAAGGCAGATGCTCTATCCAACTGAGCTACGGGCGCGTATTCTCAATGAATCAATTAGAAATATTATCCATTAAAGCTTCTATCCAGCCATTGATTTTATAAAACAAATTAGTATCGCAAACAATTATAAAAGCTATTCCTCTGTTTAGTTTATTATAGCGCTTTCCACATGATCCGCTCTTCTTTATTGTTGTTTTATAAAAATTTTTTCTGGGCATACCTGTTAGTTTTGACCAAAAATTTTCTGCTTTTTTACTGTCTATATCATTATGCACTCTGATATGAACCTTTATTTTGTCGTTAGGCACGTTGCATACTTCACGCAACCATTTAAGTGTAAAGCTAATAAAATTCGGGTCTGTATTAGTGAATTTTACAAGGCTGTCTTTTGTCTTTGATCCTTCTGCCCAGTAAGCCATAATACCAAGTAATTTGAGTTTTTCGTAATTTATTTCTGTTATTTCTTGTTTTGCTTCCTGTCTTATTCTGTTTACTCTTTCTAGTTTTCGCTGATGTTGCAATTGGCCAGTATTTATACTAGCAATTTTTCTTTTATGGCGAGTTTCATTTGTAATTTCATAAGGAACATTTCGCAACCACAAACTAAGGGAGCTCTTTGAAACAGCCAGTAGCTGCCCAATTTCGTAATAGGTAAGCCCTCTTTCTCTTAATCTTGTTGCTTTTTGTCTCTCTAGTGTCTTCATTTCTACCTTAACATAAGATTGGTCGGGGCGGCCAGATTCGAACTGGCGGCCTTCTGGTCCCAAACCTGACGCGCTAGCCAAGCTGCGCTAC
>CAYLIX010000072.1:0-6883 GCA_964383775.1 uncultured Planctomycetia bacterium | reverse complement strand
CTTGTCTCTTATCTGCATTTGAAAATATTTAAGTTTTGGTATTCCACCTCTTGATTTTATGCTAATTTTATGTCCGGAATCCATCACCCTCAATATCTTTGCTAGAATATTCTTATTTTTATTTGTTATGTTTAATCCATTATATCCGTTCTTATGCTCTGTAAGGCAACCATCTGCTGTTATAAATCCTAGTACATAGGCCATATCATATGACCAAGTCTTAAAAAAGTTGCTATTTGCTTTTGGTCTGGGCATAATGTTCCGTAAAATAATGGTGCGGAAGGGGGGAGTTGAACCCCCAAGGTTCTCACCACATGCTCCTCAAGCATGCGCGTCTGCCATTTCCGCCACTTCCGCACTTTTGTTATGATTTCAGAATAAACTACCACATTCGTCGGAAAAAAGCAAGAAAAAAGTGGCGTGCATTGGCACTCCAAATTTAGGATTTGGAGTGCCGGGGGGAAATGCACGCCACCCTTTATTACATCTATTCCTGCGAAGCTCAATACATCTACGAAACTCTGATATGAGCGTAGCAGAATTAAAGCGCTCGCGCGAACTCTGCTTCTCTCTCGTAGGCTTTCTTAAGCTCAATCTCTACTTTTATTGGATCTATTCTAAGCCTACCAGAGGTAAAGGCTATCACTGCACGCTCGCCTATCCAGTTTTTATCTCTCCACTCTCTTTCAATATCTCCTGCTTCCTTATTCTGCAGAGCAGCCAGAAGTTCATAGATGTTCTTCATATCCAGCTCTCTGCCGCTTCTTATCCACATAGCGCCTATAGCAAGTGCAGTAAGGCCTCCCAGTGGCAGGAACGCCTCATTCTCTCTCACATCGAAATTTGCCAGCATATAATCTGGGCACACTGACATAACATCCTGTGCAGTAGCCGTTTTATCATCATAATAAATAAAGGTATCCTTTAAGGAGGCATTATTTTTATCTATGAAGGCCTTTGCCTCGCTTGTATTTTGTGCCTGAACTATCACTACCTTTCCATAGCCCTCTTGAGCCAGTAATGCTCTTATCGCTCCTATAGCAGCAACGCCTTTTATTATCGCGCCTCTCTCTCTTACTACAGGCTGCACTATCCTTTCTTGACTTATCATGATTATATATTTTGGTTTCTTCTTAAACTCTTCTCCATTTGGTATCGCACCAAATATACCCCGATCAAGGGCAGGGCCTCTGTTTACTTGATTATATACACCTTCTAAATATAGTCCCATGTCTTCTACATGCCCTTTCTTGACTTTTTCTAACGTCTCTTTCGGTAAAGTGGGAAGTCCTTCCTTTAAGCGATATAGCCAATTAGCAATGCCATACAACCTTGGGGATTGCGTCTTTAAAAATTGCTGAAATTCTTCCTTCGATGCATCAGGTTTTTGTTGGTAGTGGCGAATATGTATTGCCATAGGCATCATTATATTCCTAAGTTCTTCACTGATTGCATATAGCCAACCTGTTGGATCGCCTCCTTTTTCCAGCTCCAAAAATTCAGGATGAATCTCTTCTTCAGTTAGCTCTGCTAATTTCTCATGCGCATCTATAACTTCGCTTAGTTTCTCATCAGCAATATCACCCTCTTCGATCGCTGTTAATGCCCTTGCATAAGTATGTAATGGAGTCTCTAGTCTTGCATGAAGTTCTTGCGCCTTTGTCTCTATTCGTGCTATCTCTTGTCTTCTAAGATCTTTTGTTCTTCTATCAAACCACAACTTTTGCTGTAATAGATGTAAATTTAAAGCTTCATACCCTTCCCCTGTAAGCTCCATCTCATCCAGCCACAACCTTTCCTCTTTTGTCTCCCTTGCCAGATCAATAGTTCTATAGTGTTCTCGTTTACGAGGTTCCCTTGTATAATAGGATAAAGTGACCTTGCCGTTTCTATCCACAATAACGCTCTTTCCATCTACTCCTTCTTTCAATCCCTCGTCTTTTACTATGTTAGATTGCGGTATATTACATTGATTCACCAGATATCCATGTACATGTCCCATGGTCATTCTGCGCGATCTGTCATCAAGGTATCCGGGTTCATCTATGGATACAACGGCCACATTCCAATCCGGACCTGAAATTTCACCTAGTTGGGTCTTCAGAGAATTCCCTAAAGCTAATGTAAGCTTAAATGTATCGTCGCGTTCGTCTGCTGGCAAAGAATCACGGTGTTCTTCTGGTAAGAAATGCGCTGTCCTTCTCTCTCCCGTCTTAGTGTTAAACGCTGCGCATATTATGCAGCCATAGCTAATATTGTGTAGCGATGTATTGGAAGAAGCTGGTTCATATGCTGGTTCACCTTCTTGGACAACCCTGACCCCTTCTATTACTACACCCCCCTCCGACGGCATATCATCAGTAAGTTCTGATTCGCTTGCTGATTGAAAAGCGCTATAACTATCTGCCATTGTCAGGCTGGGTCTATATATAGCTTCACAGCCTATAGGGTCCTTAAGGATTAATGTATCTTTTCCACGTGATTTTTCTTCCTCCAATCTTGCGCATATTCTTATGCGCTCTTCTCTCACTGCATCGACCCATGCATCCTGATGTTCCATTGATCGTTCAATTATCCCATATTCGCATAGCCCTATACCTGTAGATAGAAATGCGCGACGGCCATCTACATATTGAACAATATCCACATCTCCTTCGGATGGAAGGTAGGACTTTTCGTGATGATTGTGTGCAACAAAGAGTCTTTTGTGAAATTGCATTGGTCCATACATTAAGAGATTCGTAAATCCTGATACACATATATCATCTCCTATTGAAGCAAAACAGAATCTCTTACCGAACACTTCTACTACGAAAAATTCTAGTTCTATCCCTTTTTCTCTGCCTATTTTTAATAACCTATCTATCTTAGGTGGTAGTTTTGAATCTGCCCAATCATCGCTCAATAATATTTTTTCTGGCAATGTGAAGCGCCTCTCACCGCTATGCACCCTACTAATAAAATCATCTAGTGGCATTTCTATTATTTCCGTATTTTGAAATACCATATTCTGCCAGAGCCTTTGATGTTCATCTCTATCCTCTGTAATATCTATATCAAAGAAGAGTCTTAGCTCCTCTCTCGCCATCTCTTCATCAGGGGTATAATCATCAAGCCGACCTTTACCCGTTAGCCAATCAAATCTCTTTTGTGCCCACTCTTTTACAGTCATACTACTTTTTAAATTCCTCATTAATCCGCCCGCAGCAGCGCCAGCAGCAATTGGAGCTTTCAGATCCAATATCGCGGGAACTGTGCCTGGCCACTCTTCTCTCAACCTGGTCAGCACCTCTTTATTATATTCGTCTAAACTTGGTAATTTTGGAGTTTGGGAATTATAGGTTTTAAGAGCCCATCTCCTTGCAGCATCTTCATCTCCATCCTGTGCAAATCTATTCCTTGCGTCTTGGCTTTTCCCTATCCAATCCATAAGCATGGCTCTGACCTGTGGTGGCGTTTCTCGCCTTTTGATGTCTCTTTGAAGCTGCTTAATCCAGCCATCAAGCGCCTTTTTAATATCCCCACCATAAATAATCTCTGTCATATACCCAGAGCATTCTAAATAATACTTTTCTCTATTTTGGTTAACCCCTCCTGATTCATCAAATTTATGTTTGAGCTCATGTACGGCCGTTGAATAGCTGGTCTTATTATCCGGGTCTTGTTCGAGAATGTAGACATTTGGCCCTATCACAACCCCATAAATGCCTATAGCGCCTATATGGACACCAATCCCAACGTTAAGATTTATACCCGTCTTGCTAACGAATAGCACGCCCCCTACTCCAAGCGCCTCTTCTGGTATATGATGCTTTACCTAATAGAGGATATTACACCTAATGGCATACGCGCTCGTTCCAAATAGGATGTTATATCCCAGCTCTCTAAGTTGTCTATTTAGAGCCTCATCTATCGCATCTGTTTCTGGTTCTTTTGTCTCTCTTGCAGCGGTTATAAAATCAAGGAGTGCCTTATGTGCTTCCTGGGACCCAGTGATGCTCTTGAAACTACTTGCGACCTTCATATCCAAGCTCTTTCCATAGTCTTTATTCCATCTATGGGAAGATTCAATAAGGGCAAGGTGTGGATCTAATATGTTCCTTACAAAAAAGCTTCTCTTTACATCCTCATCTATCGCGTCCAGCCCTTCTATATTGTCTCTTATCAAATCTTCTAATCTATTTATTATAATATCCCTAGCCTTTCTTGCGCTTGTGCTTGAATCCAATGTATCTTTAATATATTCCTGTACTTTAGAGACTCTTTCTTTACGCGTCACTCCAAATTTATCTGCTAAGATACCAGTTTCGCGTTTATATTCACCATAGAATAACAACCTGACTGCCAGAAGCTGCCTTCGCATCGCCTCAACAGGGCTAATCTCCTCTATAGTCGTATCTTTTTCTTCGTCTTTCCCTTTTTCTACAGCTGGTCTCCTGCCGCATCCTGGTAAGGCTAGCGCGGCAGCCGAAGCAAGCGCAAGTTTAAAGCTATCTCTTTTTGTCATTAAGGCTCCGGTAGTTCCTGAGGATGCATCCTCAATGCGGCCAGCCATGAGTAGATTTATAACAAAATGTACCATCGCGACACCGAAGAATACGCCTATTGAACCAAATTCTATTGCCTGGCCAATACCTGCAAAAGTAGCAACTGCAAGCGTAATTACAGGCAGGCTAATGGCATGCCTTATGCCCCATATAAGATGCGGCAAGAAGAATACCCCAGCACCTATCCATGGTGAGCCAAACTCTATTCCAAGGTACATCGATACCACAGTCTCAACTATCCAAGCCAGGCCAACTGTATATATTTCACTCCTCGGGAACCATGATGCAGTGCCTTCGTCGGTTTGCGGCCATAACGCAGGGGCAGGCTCGGCAAAATACTTTTTCACCTTCTCTACTGCAGGTCTTAAGTTCTCTATTTTTGGCAGGGCTGGTGTGCTTTCACGCAATATTTTGTATCTGGCGCTGGCATAATCATGTAATGTCTTTATTGCGCCTTGCGGGTCAGTCTCTTTGTCTTTCTTAAATGCCTTTGCAGCTACCAAGCATTCCTTAAATTCCTCTTCAAATTTTGTTCTTAGGGCAGGGTCTTCTTCAAGAAGCTGTGACACTAGATACTGCATCCATCCTTGAAGCGAATGATCAGGATTATCATCAAAATAGAGTGTGGTTAGAAACGCGGAAAACTCTCTCTTGTCTGAGCTAGTAGCTTCGTCCTTTATGCCATTTAATTCGTCCAATTTATGTTTTAATTCATGTATTGTAGCTAGTTGTGACATGGCAGGCTTGGCGCCCTCCGGACGCATTATCAGATTACTGTCGAGAGATTTCCACAACTTTGTAATTTCATCTATATCCATACCCAGCCTCAATAGCACCTCTTTAACAGCAACAAGGCTTCCAAATTGATAGCTTTCGTCTTGAGCCTTTTTTATTGTCTCGATTATTTTGTCTATCTTATCATCTATGATATATGAATGAGATTCACCTTCTGTGGTGTGCCCATGAAACAGTGTATCTATTGCAATACCACCGTTCTCCACTATGAGCACATCCTCGAGCTTCTTTGAATCTATCTCTACACCAATAGGGATACGGTCAACCTCTTTTAAAAGGACATTATCTTTGACATTAAATTTAAATATATATCCATGCTTAAGAAATATCTTATTTAGCGCATCATGTACCTTGTAATGCGATAGGATATGGCGAATTCTGCTAAAGATTTGAAGAAGAGCTAGAGGATGAGTATCTACATATCGCTCTATCAGCCCCTCAGCCATCTTTAGGCGCGCATCTACCGAGTGCTCCATATCCATATTCTCGATTAGGAATTTCATATTCTCATCTATACCATCGACTTCATCATAAAATATATTTGTAAATGCCTCTTCTACTCTATCATCCAAATCAATTCCAACTTGCCCATCTATAAAGTAGGTAATTTCCAACATAGCTAGATATGGATCAAATATATCTCTTATAAAGAATACTGGCCTTTTATCAGGACTAAGACTGTCTAGCGTTTCCAGGTTGTCCTCTATAGCGTAATATAGGTTTTCTACTAAAGTGGTCTGGCATCTTCGTAGATCTCTATCTGGGCTCTCTATGAGTCCCTGTATATAAGCTAAGGCATCCTGTACTGCATCTTCGTCTACCCTGGAACCAAACATTTTGCTGATACCCTGTTTAAGAAAAGCTAATCTCTCCTCGCTAAATTCATTACGCAATTCGTTTTGATCAAGAAGATGCCACATTCTCACTGCAAGAAGCTTTGTCTCCATTGAAACTGCTTTTGCTTCTAGCTCAGCCTTTGGTTTGTCCTCTGGCTCTCCTTTTTGTCTCCTGCCGCATCCTGGTAAGAGAAGCGCTGCAGCAGAAGTAAGCGCAAGCTTAAGGCTATGCCTTTTTGTTATCAGGACTCCGGTAGTTCCTGAGGATGTATCTTCAGCACGACCAACCATAAGTAGATTTATAACAAAATGTACCATTGCTACACCAAAGAATACGCCTATTACAGCGAGAGAATTAAATTCCATGGCCTGTGCAGTACCTACTGCGGTAATGGTTGTGAGTGAAAGTACTGGCAGGCTAAATGCGTGGCGTACACCCCATATAAGGTGCGGGAAGAAGAATACTCCTGCGCCTATCCATGGCGATCCAAACTCTATTCCAAGGTACATCGATACCACAGTCTCAACTATCCATGCTATACCAACTGTATACACTTCGCTCTTCGGGAACCATGATGCAGATCCAGTAGGTTGCAGTACTGCAATCGTACCTATTGGCGCTGATAGTCTCTCTTTTATACGGCTAACTTTCTCAGCATCTTCTACCATATCTATAAGAAGGGATTCAGCATCAGGCTCTAGTTC
>CAYLIX010000071.1:0-6891 GCA_964383775.1 uncultured Planctomycetia bacterium | reverse complement strand
CTTGCTCAATAGAAAGGTCAAGGGCGCGCTCTCCAGGATCGATCCTGTGGAGCATCAATCGAAGACCCTTAATGCCGCCGGTGTAAAGGTGGTAGAGAGGCATCTTGAGCTCTGGGCGCAGGAGGAAGAAGAGGCATGGGCAGAAGATTTTATAAAAGATAACTGGGTAGACCGCAATGCCACGCCGCTTATAGGAATAAATCCCAGGGCAAGCATGCGCTGGCTCTCAAAGGCCTGGCCTGCAGGAAATGTAGCAGCCCTCTGCGATGAGATGGCGCGTCTATTTAATGCAAGGACATTGATCACAGGGACCAAGGATGATCTCGATTCCGCTCTTATGATAAGACGCCAGGCAAAGAGTAAACCTATAATAGCTGCAGGCAAGACCGATATACTGCAGCTGGCTGCCCTTATTAAGAGGTGCACAGTCTTTATCACTACTGACAGCGCTACAATGCACATAGCAAGTGCAGTCAATACGCCGTTTATTGCGCTATTCGGGCCTACGGATCCGAAGAGGCATGTACCTGTACTTACGGAGCATACTATTGTACAGCATAAGATGCGATGTTCACCATGTTACAGCCCTACATGCAGCAAAGGTTATAAATGTATGAAGAAGATCACTGCCCAGGAAGTTATGGAGACAGTGAGGAGGTATATAGAGCATGAACGTGTTGTTGCTCGGCACACATCTTAAGATCGGCGGCATAGCAAGCTATGTCTATAGCCTTGCCAAGGCATTGAGAGATAGAGGGCATAATGTCCTCTGCGTATCAAGCGGCGGGGAGATGGTCCATGAGCTTAAAAAAGAAGGGATACGCCATAAGACCCTTGATATAAAGACCAAGTCAGAACTTAGCCCTAAAGTGCTCTTGGCTATACCAAGACTTATATCTCTGGTAAAGGATGAGGGGATAGATATAATACATGCCCATACACGGGTTACGCAAGTAACTGCCTCTATAGTCTCGCGCATAACCAGAATACCTTATGTAACTACATGCCATGGGTTTTTCAGGCCCAGATTTTTCAGGAGAATGTTTAAATGCTGGGGCAATAGAAGTATAGCCATAAGTGATGCTGTGGGCCGTCACCTGGCAGAGGATTTTAAAGTACCGGTGAATAAGATAGTACTCATCTATAATGGCATAGAGATAGATAGATTTAAGAACAAGCCAAGTCGGGAGGTGAGAGAGTATCTTAAGAAGACCTTAAAATTGAAGCGTGGTATAGTGATCGGAGCCATAGGCAGATTCTCATCTGTAAAAGGTTACAATCATCTCATAGAGGCCTTTAGTAAGCTCTATCATAAATATAAGGATGTACAACTATTGATAGTGGGGCAGGGACCAGAAGAAGGCGCATTAAAACGATTGGCAAGTGACCTTGGTATAGCAGAAGAAGTTGTATTTGCAAAGCCGAGATTTCATACGCAGGAACTCTTTTCAATAATAGATATATTTGCGTCTACATCAATACAGGAAGGGCTGGGCCTGTCGCTTGCAGAGGCCATGGCATCAGGTACGCCTGTAGTTGCTACTGACGTGGGTGGGGTATCAAGCCTCGTTAAGAATGGTGATACAGGCCTTCTCGTAAGGTCCAAAGATACGGATGCATTTAGAGATGCTATGCTGCTTCTTATAAACGATACTGAATTAAAAGAGAGGCTTGTAAAAGGCGCAAGGAGACTTGTGGAGAGACATTTTAGCCTCGATCATATGGCAGATAAAGTAGAGAAGCTCTATAGAGGCGTTGTGAGTGAATCATTGTCCATGAACCGAATACTGATCGTGACTGTAAACTGGCTGGGGGACGTATTATTTACCACTCCTTTTATAAAGGCGATAAAGAGAAGGTATCCCGAGAGTTATATAGCATGTATGGTGGTGCCACGCGCAAGAGAGATACTGGAAGGCAATCCCAATGTAGATGAGGTCATAATATATGATGAAGATGGCAGAGAGAAGTCCTTACTGGGCAAGCTCAAACTCATATGGAGATTAAGGAGATCTAAGTTTGACGGCGCATTTATACTGCACAGGTCATTTACAAGGGCGCTCATGGTAGCATTAAGCAATGTAGAAAAGAGGATAGGCTATGGCACGAAGAATAGGGGAATCCTCCTTACAAAGACTATAGAAGAGCCTGATATGCCCTGCCACAAGATAGAGTATTTTCTTCACATAGCAAAAGAATGCGGCGCAGATACAAATGACAAGGACTATGAATTTTTTGTAAATAAGGCGGACGAAGAGACTATCGATAAATTGCTCAAAGAGAAGGGGATCAATAAGACTGATCGTATGGTCATACTAAACCCTGGAGGTAATTGGCCTCCCAAGAGATGGCCCAAAGAGCACTTTGCGCAATTAGCAGATATGCTTGCAAATAAACTCAATCTCAAAGTGGTCATTACAGGCGCGTTCAAGGACAAGAAGCTTGTAAAGTATATCCAGGATTCAACTGATGCAGATTTAGTGGATTTGAGCGGATCGACCAGCCTCAAGATGCTGGGGGCGCTTATGAAGAGGGCACAGCTTGTAGTGTCGTCCGATTCCGGGCCAATGCACCTTGCCGCCAGCGTGAGGACGCGCGTAATAGCGCTATTCGGGCCGACGTCTGATGCCCTTACAGGGCCATACGGAACGAGTGAATTTACAGTAATAAAGAGGGAGATAGACTGCCAGGTGCCGTGTTATGAATACAATTGCAGAGATCATAAATGCATGAGATCGATTACAGTGGATGAAGTCTACGAAAAAGCGAAAGAGATGCTCACCGGATGAAGATAGATAGAAGAAAAGTAAAGAGGATCCTATTTATAACGCTCAGTAATATAGGCGATATAATACTTACTACGCCTATAATCACTGTGCTTGAGAGGGAGTTTCCAGAGGCGCGTGTAGATATAATGGTAGGCCCTTCTGGCAAGGGTATATTTACAGACCACCCGAGCATATTTAAAGTGATAGTCTATAATAAACATATGAAGCTTCAGTCCAAAAAACGACTTATTCAAAAACTACAGAAGATCAAGTATGATCTGATAGTGGACTTGAGAAATTCGCTCTTTCCTATGTTGATAGGCGCCAGATACAAGACGAGCCCTATATGCAGCGCGCCTAAGAATATAGTGCATAAGAAAGATTCACATCTATGGAAACTGAAGAACCTTGGCATAGATGTAGGAGATGAATCCTTCTCTCTCCATATAACTGATGAAGATCGTAACTATGTAGATAAACTCCTGAAGGGCGTAGCAAATAGAGAGAGAATCGTGATCGTAAGCCCCACAGCAAAGAGCCTGATAAAGAGATGGAAACCTGGCTCATTTGCAGAATTATCCGATAGGATAGCAGGTGAGATGAATGCAAGTGTAATAATGGTAGGCGATGAATCAGACAGGCCATTTATTGACAATATAATCCAGCGTATGAAGACACAATGCCTTAATCTTGCAGGCCATACTACTATTCCGCAGCTTGCAGGTCTTATAAAGGTTTCGAGGCTCGTCATTACCAATGACAGCGCGCCCATGCATATTGCGTCTGCCCTTGGTGTAAGCGTCGTCGCTGTATTCGGGCCTACAGATCCACATAAATATGGGCCGCGCAGTAATAAGAGCAAAGTAGTAAGAAGGGAGCTTGCATGTTCTCCTTGTGAAATGGCGCAGTGCAGTAGTAAGCATGAATGTATGGATGGGATAACTACGGACGAAGTATATGAAACGGCAAAGAGTATATTGAGATGAAGATACTAGTTACTCGCACAGATAGGATGGGTGATGTAATCCTCTCCACACCTGTATTAAGGGTGCTTAGGGAAGAGTATCCAGAGGCCTATATAGCTATGATGGTGAGGCCTTACGCTGCAGAGTGCGTAGAAGGAAACCCATATATAGATGAAGTCATATTATATGATAAATATGGTAAGCATAAAGGAATCTTTGATTCACTTAAGTTTGCCATGGAGCTCAAGCACAAGTCTTTTGATATAGCTATTGTATTACATCCTACAACCAGGATGCATCTGGTGACATTTATTGCAGGTATTTCAAAGAGAGTAGGATATGATAGAAAATGCGGCGCACTCCTTACCCATAGGATCCCACACAAAAAAGAAGAAGGTAAAAAACACGAGAGAGAGTATACGCTAGATATCTTAAAGCATATTGGTATAGATCCGAAGACAGAAGAGCTTTACATGCCAGTAAAGAGAGATATTTTAAAGAGAGTAGAAGGAATGCTGCAAGGGCATGAGATAGAACCTAAAGATAGAATATTAGCCATTCACCCGTCGAGTTCTTGTCCGTCTAAGAGATGGCTGGCTGAGCGCTTTGCATCTGTAGCAGATGGATTGGCAGAGGATTTTGGGTTAAAGATCGTTCTTATCTCCGATAAAGAAGGAGAGATATTTTCAAGCGAGGTTGCAAGACATATGAAGAGCGATTCCCTGGATCTATCTGCAAAGATGAGTATAGGGGAGCTTGCAGCACTTATCAAGAGGTCGACTCTATTTATCTCAAATGATTCAGGGCCAGTACATATAGCGAGTGCTGTCTCTACACCTGTGATATCAATATTCGGAAGAAAGGATCCTGGTCTTGGGCCTATTCGCTGGGGTCCTGTAGGAAAATATGATATAATATTACATAAAGATGCTGGGTGCAAGACCTGCCTGGCACACAACTGTACCAAGGATTTTTTGTGCTTGAAGAGCATAAGCGTAGATGAAGTAATAGAAGCAGCGAAGAGTATTTTGCAGATAAGCGGAGGGAATAATAATGAAGGTGATGATATGCAAAGACAAGACGAGGATAATAAGCTCGCTCGATCACGCTGATATTAAGAAGGGCTTAAAAGACGAAAATAATCTCGTATGGGTAGAGCTTGAGAATCCTTCAAAAGAGGAATTAAACTTCATAAAGGATACGTTTAAATTACACCCTCTGACAGTAGAGGATTGTGTCAATACCAATGCAAGGCCTAAGATAGATCAATTTCCCACGTACCTATTTTTGATACTCCATGCAGCGGGATATAATAAGGCCAACTTCAAGGTAAAGACACTGGAGCTCAATATCTGTGTGGGCAAGAATTACCTGCTCACCATACACATGGATCCTATTCCGTCGCTTAAGAATGCATGGGAACGCGCTGAAAAGAATATAGGCCTTATGTGCAGCGGATCAGATAAGCTGCTGCACTTGGTAGTAGATTCTCTCGTAGATAATTACTTCCCTGTCATAGATATGCTTGATACCAGGATAGATAAGATAGAGAACGACGTCTTTACAAAACCGAGAGAGAATACCTTAAAACAGATCTTCTCAGTAAAGAACGACGTGCTTTTTCTTAGAAGGTTTATTGCTCCGCAACGTGAGACGATAAACCTGCTTGCAAAAGGCGACCATGCCTTTATAAGCCAGTCAATAGGCATATACTTCCGTGATGTTGCTGACAACCTGATCTTTATACTCGACACAATAGATACCTATAGAGATACATTGGCCGGTACCCTCGATGCATATCTTTCAAACATCACAAACAAGACCAATGAGATCATGAAGACACTTACGATTATCGCTACCATCATGATGCCTTTGACGCTCATTACCGGTATATATGGTATGAACTTTAAGTTTATGCCGGAGATAACCTGGAAGTTCGGATATCTAGGCGCCTATGTGCTGATGGCCATTGTGGCCATTACAATGCTCGTGCACTTTAAGAGGAATAAGTGGTTCTAAATGGCGATACTCTTTACGCTTTTTGGGCTTCTCCTTCTCTCTGCATTCTTCTCCGGCTCGGAGACCGCCCTCTTTAGCCTAAGCAAGGTCAGGGTAAAGAGGCTTCAGGTAGAGAATGTAAAGAATGCCAAGCGCCTTGCGCAACTGCTCAATAAGCCGCTAAATCTTATAATATCCATACTCATCGGTAATATGTTCGTCAATATACTCTCATCTGCGACCGCCTCTTCATTGTGCCTCATATTCTTTGGAAGCAAGGGCCTGAGTCTATCGATAGGCATTATGACATTTCTTATACTTACATTCGGAGAGATCACCCCAAAGGTTATAGCCATCAGAAACCCGGAATACACGTCCCTGGCAGTTGCCCCGTACATATATATCTTCTCCAGGATAATAACGCCCATAAGGGGAATACTTAAATTTATCGTAAATAGATTCAGCCCGCTCTGGTCTAAGAGGCTGAAGGCGCAGAAGACTTATCTTACGCAAGAGGAGCTCGGAAAGGCAGTAGAGATCGGGCGCTCTCTGGGTGTCATAGACAAAAGCGAAGAGGAGATGATAAAGGGGGTCTTCAAATTCGGTGATAAGAAGGCCTGTGATGTCATGGTGCCTCTAAAGAGGATCGTTGCTGTAGATATAGCTACACCGCTCGATACTATAAGGTCTATAATCACCAAAAAAGAGCTCTCGCGCATGCCCATATTTGAAAATAGACTGACGAATGTAATAGGCATACTATATGCAAAGGACCTTATCATAGCAAAATGCAGAGGCAAACTATCATTGAGGGGAATACTGCGCAAGCCCTTTTATGTCAAGGATAGTGTGATGCTCGACGACCTTTTGCGAGAATTCAGAAAACACCGAATACACATGGCCCTTGTAAAAGATGCCAAGGATAAGATAATAGGGCTCATTACATTGCAGGACCTCCTTGAAGAGATAATAGGTCAGATAAGGGATATTAAGGTGCAATCCGTATGAATACGATACTCGGTATTGTCATCATTGGAGTCTGTCTCTTTATAGAAGCCTTCTTTGCTGGTTCGGAGATAGGTATTATCTCTTCCAATCGCATACGCTTAAGCAGCCTCGCAGACAAGGATGATAAGAGGGCAAAGCTGGTCTTGAAGTTT
>CAYLIX010000070.1:0-7197 GCA_964383775.1 uncultured Planctomycetia bacterium | reverse complement strand
TAATAACCAGAGTTAGGATATATGACGAAGACGGAGCAGAGATTGAAGAGACGATAGATGATCTTATATTCCAATTGGATGAAGATGGTAGAAGCGTAACATGTTACAACCTTGTAACAGAGGAGGAGTTTCAGAGCATAGAAAAGGGTACGATAGATAACTTTGTAATTACTAATAGAGGGCTTATCACGATCGGCGGTAATAAAAACTGGTTGGATGTAGAATATCCCAAAAGAAGGGTTTCACTAGACGTAGTTAAGATAAAAGGTGGACGGACTATAATAAAAGAAGTGAGAGTATATAAAGAAGAAGACTCTAATCTTGATAGAATACTAAAAGGCGATTGTGAACCTGAAGATACCATAAGGCCCCATCTAGTATTAGATGGAGAAGGCAGGTCATTGGATTGTTATATTGGAAGACATGGATATATCCCACCTCGTCTGTTAGGTCTCAAGGATGGCAAAATACTCGGATATTACCTTAACGAACATTCAACTGTAAGCCTTGCTGTGAACGAGCATTATAGTTTACTTCAGTTCGGCGATTATGCCGGTAGAAAAGTTGATGTAATAATGGAAGACAACAAGAAAGGTTTTGCCGTATATGATGAAGATGGTGTTGAAATTGTCGACTACATCTCTCCTGATATGATAGAGAAGATAAGACCAGATATCTACACGCAATTAGGATTTGAAGAAGGAAGCCTAGTAGCAATAGAAGAGCCCTTTGAAGATAGGGTAGGTGCTAGAGTAAGTCTTTGGAATGCTGTGCATAGGTTAGATGATCACCACAAAGATGATGCCATTGCTATAATGGCATTCAGCTCAGAATTAGACCCTCTAGCTACTAATTATAGGAAAGAATTACTAGACCGACTAAACGATAACGGCCGCGTATATACAGAAGAAGATATAACTGGCACATTTGCAGCTCTGCGTGAAGCCATGGGAGAAGAAGAATTTGCAGTGGGTCGCATCTCGCAAGGTACACATGCAAAAAAGAGGATGATGGCGAATATAGCTAATGGGAATTATGAGGTGATAAGAGGTGACGGAGGAAAAGACGCAGAAGACGAATTAAGTACGCAATTTGAAAAGGATGTTGTAGCCATAAAGGCAAAGGTAAGCATCGACGACCATTTCTATGATACCATGAACAGCAATGAATCAGAAGTACGCATTATAGTAACGGATGGAGTGGCAGTGGCTAGAAATGACTTCTGCATGGGGTGTTATCTTCCGCATGGCCCTCCAGGATTAGACGGACCTACTTTAGTATTGTCCCGCCAGATGCTCTCTCCAGATATTGAGGATTTAATCCGCCAGGAATATATTTACCATGAAGCAGTATGCCATATATATGAGATGATACATGGCCCTAACAAGGGTCACTATAAGGCGATAGAACACCAAAGAGATATATTTGATAGTAATCATCGTCTTTCACATCATCCAAAAGGCAAATTGGGCAGTGCCTTAAGAAACCAAATCAATCTATTAATACCCCATGACACTATTGCTAGTACAACCCAGACAGGATTAAGGACCTTTGAGTGGATAGTTCGCGCTGTACTTATTGCACTTGGTATTGGTGGCGGCATTATTATGGCAGACCCATCTATTTCAGTAGAGGCATTCAGCTATTATGGCCGCCTGCTTCTGATATCTATTATCAGTCTATATTCTCTCTTTTACACATATTTCCTACGAAAGGATACAGATACTATATGGGACCATATAAGGAGATTCGTGCTTGCTCTATCTGTGCCACTAGCAGCCATCAAAATAAGTACATATCTTGCTCAATTTCTAGTATTGGGTGGAGGGCTTCATACATTTTTTGAAGGGGCAGTGACACCAGCTAGTGTAGCTATATGGTCATTTGGTTTTCTTGCATTGGATATCCTGATAATCTTGAGCAAATATATCTCAAGTAATGGAAGAAGCGAGTATAAGAGAGATAAAGAGCGTTTCCAAAAGCGATTCTCTAAAAACTGGAAGCTCCTTGCTGTAGTCTCAGGATTATTCATAACATTCTTCTTGTCGGACCAGCTCTTGAGCTGGGTCTCATGGGACTCAGTGGATAATTTATATGGAGATGATATCTTTGGAAAGGGGCTCTCTGCAGTTGGGGCACTTGGACTTTTAGGATTTGCAAACTTCCTGGTTCAGTGGCTCTCTATAAGGCGTTCTACTTCAAAAGGCTTGGTTAAAGAGTATGATTATCACCAGACATTCTTCTTCATGGGTATCTGGGGTATTGCATTGGGTACACTCTTTCCTCATATAAACAACCTGTATGGGGAAGTCATACCACTAGTTGGGCTCTTTAAGTGGACAGGGCCATTATTGTACCAGGCCTTCTTTAGTCCGATATGTATGATGCTCAGCATAATGATAATCGATGTTGCAAAAGACGTCCTCTTTTCAAAGGATGAGAAGAGGGTTAATGATTGGCGCACATATGCAAAAGAAAAGACGATCAATACCATAAAAGATAAGCTTATAGGATACTGCAATATCTTTATGCTTGGACTTATCTATTACATCCCTGCCTCTTTATGGGTATTAACTCAAGGTTTTAGTCCTGGCTTGATAACAACCCTCTTTAACTGTTTTGACTTTATCTTTGCCATAGTCATATCTATATTTTTGCAGGATACGCAAGAAAATGATGATTTACCAGTCCCTAACGCAGAAGGACCCAGGACAAGAGGATTTATGCCACGTAAAGGCATTGAAAATAGCAGAGGTTTTGCTTTAATACCGCCTGTTAGGCCGCAGCGCGCTCTTTATAAGCAGAAGATTCTTGCTGCATATAAACATTTGCAAGATAAGGCAAGCAGGGTAAGTATATCTTTAAGTAGTGATAGAGAAGAGGTCCGTGAAAAGGCCCGTACAGTACGCATAGCAATAAGAGAACTTGATGCTGCATTTGAATATGCATGGCCTGAGGGTGTTGGTAGTGAGCCGGATTGTGCACGTCTGCTCGAATTCTTAAGTTTCCTTGAGGATAAGGTAGTAAGAAGGCATGTCATATGTAATAGCTACCCAAGAAACGGAAATATGGAAGGAACAGATTTCTATGACAGGGCCCATACAATAATTAATTCCCATACTACTCTACTCAGGGGGTACGGAATACTATTTTACAGACTAGACCAGGGAATGGTAAGTGATGTAAAGGTAAAGAAGAGATCTCCCCATGAATTTGCCTATAAGAATAATTTTTATCGTAAGGCAGCTCATCTATATTCTGACTGCATGAAGAATAATTGGACTGGTATCAGGAATAGATTGATACGCGAGGCAAGAGAACATGATTTAGGCCTGGAGATGATAGAGGCTCTGAATGATAGATTCAATATAGAGGAGTTAGTATTCTGCGTGATAGAAGAGGAGCTTTTTAAAGACCAGAGCCTTGAATGGCGGCCAGATAAGAGAAGACATACTGAATTACGCGATAGAAAGAATGCAAAGGCAGAAAACCCAGAAGAGCCAGAACCTGAACCGGTACAAGAATCAGATCAATTAAGCCTCTTTCCAGAACCAAGCCGTCAGCTAACCCTTAATTTTAATGGGCCTGGCACGAATATAATCCCTCTTGCCATAGCCACACTCTTTGGATCGAGTGGGATTTCGTGGCTGCTTGCAGCGTCTGGTGAAGCGATCAGCCCGTGGGATTGGACTACGGCGCTGATAATAGGAGGGATTATATTGGTCTTCTCTCTCGCCTCGACAGGTATGGCAGATAGCGATAAGAAAGAGATAGATCCTGACGAGCTAGTTGATCCGGATGAGTTTGATGAGTTGGAAGAGCTGGATGAGTGGAATGGGGTGGAAGATCTTGATGAGATAGGCGTGCTGGATGAATCGGAGGGGATAGATGATTTAGGTGGGCTAGGCGGACTGGATGCAATAGAAGAAGGAATAATAGCGGGTTTGGAAGGGGAAGCCGGAGAAGATGAGCCATCTATTCAGGTAGAAGGGGAAGTAGGAGAAGGCCTAAGAAAAATAATGAGCAGATCATCAGCCAGAAAAGATAAAGATAGTAGTGATGATGATGAAGGTGGAAGTTTTAGAAGTAATCCTGCAGATGAATGGTATAACAGGATAAAGAGTACCCCATTGCTGACCCCAGAAGAAGAGGTGGCGCTTGCCATAAGGATAGAGCAAGGAGATGAAAGAGCCAGACAGCGCATGATAGAGAGCAATTTTCGCCTCGTCTTTAGAATTGCACAGAAACGCTTTAGACAGGGCACAGATAGCCTTACAATGGCAGATTTAGTACAGGAAGGTAACCTCGGCCTTATACGAGCCGTTGAAAAGTTTGACTATAGAAGAGGATTTAAGTTCTCTACGTATGCTACTTATTGGATTGAACAGGCAGTAACAAGGTCTAGCGAGCAGAGGGGACCGATAATGAGACGGCCTGCGCATATAGTAGAAGCATTACAAAAAGCTAGAAGGACTGTGGCAAGACTTTCAAGAGAACTTGGCCGTCCACCATCAAAAGAAGAGATAGCCATTGCATTAGGAATAACAGAGCCAGCGCTAGAGCGATTATGGGCAGCTGGAGGTAGTGTGCAATCACTTGATGCGCCACTTGGTGATGATAAAACGGATACTATTGGTAGTGTGCAAGAGGATAAGGGAGTAGAAGATCCTGCCATGGGGGCGATGACGAGTGTATTGAGGGCTCGTATTGAGGAAGCGCTTAAGATACTACTCCCAAGAGAACAAGAAGTTATAAGACTCCGCTATGGCTTAGATAGTGGTGTGCCACAGACATTAGAGCAGATAAGGCATAGATTTGGCATCTCCCGTGAAAGGGTAAGGCAGATTGAGAAAAGGGCATTAGGGAAGCTCCGAGAAAGCGACCATTTTCCAGGAGGCATAATCTCCTTTGCCATAGCCACACTATTTGGTTCGAGTGCATTGTCAGAGCTATTTGCTGCTGGAGATAAAGGTATTGATGTAAATGCGGTGGTCAGGGTAGCGGAGCCCATAGATATATCTAACACAGTTACAATTATAGGATTAATCGGGGTAAGTCTTGTAGGGGTCTATTTAATCATGCGAGGCATTATACAAACTTTGGCAGAAAGAGGCTTATTTGAAATTGATGAAGAAGCGCGAGAAGAATTCGAAAGAGGAGAGAGGCTTAGAGAGCAGCTTAAGATGAGCCCTGATCCCGGCAAAGAAATATCTATAGCATTCATTAAAGTTGCGCTAGCAGTCATTGCGTCATACTTCATATACTATTTGCTATGTGAGCTCTTGAATGCCTCAAGCAGTGCAATGCTTCTACCATTTGGCATAGTCCTCTATCTCCTCTCCACTCATACCCCCGCCAATGCCAACCGCGCAGCTGACGACTCAGGAGATAATTATAAACTACGGGCTGCGGAATTTTTAGGGGTTTTGGCCGAAGAGTTAAATGACAGGCGATATATAAGCCTTAACTCACAGTCAGTATTAGCTTTTGCTATAGAAGCTTATGCACCAGATTCAGCCATGATATTAGATCATAGTGAAGCCCTCACGGTAGAGGCCAATGACACATTGGATGATTTTGGATGTATGACCGCAGGTGGTATCTTATTGCCTGGAGTTGAGACAGGGCTTGATAATCTTAAAAGCAGGGCATGTGATTACTTAAGAGAGCACACTGAGCACAAAGAAGAGCTTGCCGAGATATGCGCAGGTTACTTTGCAACAAACCGCGACTTGCTAGGAGATGTTGAAAGTTTAAATAAGACGATAGATAATGCATTTTCATTTATCAATGAAAGCGGATCTGAGCTCTTATCTCGCATGGCAAAAAGCGACGAAATAGTGGCTGATCTAGGAGCCGGGTGCACAGCGCTTTCATATATGCAATTAATAAAGAATCCACCACGCATGTTTTTTGTAGACAAGAACGACTTTGTTATTATATTGATTAATAATTTTGCACAGCAGCTTGGCATGGAAGATCGCTATTTTGGAATAGAGGCAGATATAAGTGAAGATCCATCTACTTGCGGTATTGATAAAGGCAGTGTGGGCCATGCAGTATTAGGAGGTCTTGCCCATGAAGTAGATGATTTAAATTCTATAATAAGGTTTTTGAAGTATACTCTAAAAGATAACGGCACATTCTATATGTTAGATGGTTGTATGGATCCAGATGAAGCGCAAGGTATAGAAGATGCTCTATCAAATGCAGGATTATCTGCTGAGCTATTTGATATAAGAGAGAGGTATGGAATAGTTGATGATAATAGCGATACCAGTCATTTTAATTATGTATATATATTAACAGGGAGAAAGGCAGCGCCTAATGCCAAAGATACAAGGTTTAGAGATGCAACACTTGATGAAATGTGGGAAGACATTGAGGCAAAGAGAACAGCAGGAGTAGAAGAAGTATCACTTATGGTAGTAAATGGTGTTGAATTAATGAAAGCACCTGACAGTGAACCTATGAGGCTTAACGAATTAGAGTGGAGAGCGCCTGGAGGTGTAGGTATAAGAACTGTAAAAATAGGAAGCAGGGTTGTATATTTGTCAGATCCATCACGCGCTGGCGTTCCACCGCACATGGGAACCGACCACACGGCTGAGCCTAGCGTAAGTAGCCTAAAAGGGCTCTTAGTGAATAGATTGTTGGAGATTTGGGATACGCAGAAGGATGCTGTTGTGCGAAAGAAGGTTAAAGAACTGGGTAAGATGCTTAACAATTTTGGGAAAGAGAGTAGATATTGGAAGAGAAAGAGAAGACTTTTTGCATTATTGGATGTATTAGATGAAAAATTGAGTGGTTCTACAGGTGAAGGTTTTAATTTTGACGAGAAGAAAGATTTACACAAGTTTGAATATCAGGAATTGGGTATGAATATCTATCAATTCGAGTTTCCTTATGGCGGGAACCTCCACTTAATTGAATATACGGATGATGGAGGGGATAAACGATATGTAGTGGTCGAGACAGGCTGCGGTAATTATTATGACGACTTCATGAGATTGATAGAAGATATGGATGAGATTGAACTGGATAAGGATAAGAAGAACCTGGATGCTGTATGGCTTACTCATGCTGATGCAGACCATGCTGGCTCTGCTGGATTATTTGCGAGAGACTTTGGGTGTAAGATAAGGGTCCACAAGAACTACAAAGCAGTGCTGGAGAATCGCATTAATGCTAATTCAT
>CAYLIX010000069.1:0-7295 GCA_964383775.1 uncultured Planctomycetia bacterium | reverse complement strand
CCTCTTATTCAGGACAAATTCATTAAGCGTGGTTGCAAGACCGCCTCTTGTTGGATCGCGCATAAATTTTACGCCCCTTGATCCTTGCAAAACTCTGGAGATCATTCTGTTAAGGGGCGCGCAATCACTCTTTACTCTTGAGCGTAGATTGAGGCCTTCGCGGCTAGCAAGTATACTTACGCCATGTTGGCCTACAGGGCCGCTTATTATGATGGAGTCTCCGGGTTCGATATTCTTCAGTGATAGATCAATGCCACTGATCTTAATGCCGACTCCGGCAGTATTTATAAAGAGTTTGTCACATGATCCCTTCTCTACGACCTTCATGTCTCCTGTTATGATATTGACCTTGCTCTCTTTTGTTGCTCTTTTTAGAGAGCGTGTAACCTTCTCTAGTATGGCCATATCAAGTCCTTCTTCTATAATAACAGCACATGAGATATACAGGGGTCTTGCCCCACAGACTGCAAGGTCATTTACTGTACCGCATATAGATAGTTTTCCTATGTCACCTCCCGGAAAGAAGAGCGGGCTTACCACATAAGAGTCGGTCGTAAATAGCAGGTCGTCTTTACCTACCTTGAATGCAGCCGCATCATCTAAATCCGACAAAAACGGGTTCTTGAGGTGCTTTATGAAGAGCCCTTTTATGAGATCGTGTGACGCCTTACCGCCTGCGCCATGGCTTAGTGATACTATTCTTCGTTTCATTATAGAAATTTGTTTGTTATGGGCATGCGCCTGTCTTTGCCAAATGCCTTTGGCATAATCTTCACACCGGGCGGGGACTGCCTTCTCTTATATTCATTCTTATCGACCATGGATATTACTCTTTCAACCATCTTCCTCTTAAAACTTCTTCGCAATATATCCTCTTTCGACATATCTTTCTCTATATATAGATCGAGTATCCTATCCAATATTTTATAAGGCGGGAGTGTATCCTGGTCTTTTTGCTTGTGCCTAAGTTCTGCAGTAGGAGGACGCTTTATTATAGTACTTGGAATAATATTATATCCTCTTCTCTTATTGAGATAATGGGCCAATCTATATACAAGGGTCTTCGGAACATCTTTTAATACAGCAAAACCGCCTGCAGTATCACCATATAATGTACAATAACCCACGCTTATCTCGCTCTTATTGCCGGTCGTTGCAACGAGCCACCCAAACTTATTGGAGAATGCCATAAGCGTATTACCCCTTATACGGGCCTGCAGGTTCTCCTCTGTAATACCTGCGTTCGTACCCTTAAAATCTTTCTTGAATGCAGTTGAATAAGCATCGCATATCTTCTGTATGGGGATATTGATCGTCTTTATCCCTAAGTTTTTTGTCAGAGACTTTGTAAATGCCTTCGTAGCCTTTGATGTATATTTAGATGGCATGGAGAGGGCCGTTACACTCTCTTTTTCAAGCGCATCACATGCAATGGCTGCAGTAAGCGCTGAATCTATGCCGCCGCTTATTCCCAGGACGATCTTCTTAAAACCATTCTTTTGCACATAGTCTCTTAAGCCCAGAGTAAGGGCAGAATATATCTCCTCTTCAACGGGCATTACCCTCTCTATCCTGCCGATACTAGCATTGGGGGATTTAATATCGAGATCGGCTATTACCATATCTTCATTAAATTGTCCTGCGCGCGCTATGAGCCTGCCATTTGGGCTGTATATCGAACTTCCGCCGTCAAAGACCAGCTCATCCTGCCCCCCTGTTAAGTTACAATAGCATATGAATGCCTTATTTCTTATGGCGCGTTTCTTTAGCATCTGATGCCTCTTTGATATCTTGCCAGTATGGTATGGAGAGGCAGAGATATTGATGAGCACATTGGCGCCCCCGCTTAATTTTGCTATCCTGTGAGGACCTTCCGGGTGCCATATATCTTCGCATATGCTTACACTCAAGCGTGCGCCGCCTCTTAGGCTAGCCAAGGATATATCGTCCCCTGCCTGAAAATACCTCTTCTCATCAAATACGCCATAATTGGGCAGGTTTATCTTCTGGTATATGTCGAGTAACTTCTTATTGTAGATAAGCGCCGCGCCATTAAAGGTCTCTTTACCATAGTAGGCTGGTACACCTACTACAACAAATATAGATTTGGATGCCTTTACAATCTCCTTAAGGCATCTCTTATTCTCATCCAAAAAACCCTTCTTAAGCAGTAGGTCTTCCGGCGGATATCCAGAAAGCGCAAGCTCTGGGAATACCACGACATCTACGCCATTTGCTCTTGCCCTGCCAATATACTCTATGATCTTAGAGGCATTCTCTTTAACTGCCCCGACTGTACTATTTATCTGTGCTAACGCTATTCTCATGCGTATATCCCGCCTAGTCTTGCATTACACTTTGCGCATTCCGGACCTTTAAGTCCAGTAGTCTTCGTTGCATATCCATCTCTCTCTATGATGATATTGCTACAATTATAACATATCGTATTACCAGATTCACCTAAAAGATTCCCTATATAGATATGGCGTAGACCTGCCTCCCTACCTGCTGATTCTGCTAATCTTAGTGTTGCAATGGGGGTAGATTCACCTTCAGCATATTTATAATCCGGGTGAAATCTACTTATATGCCATGGTATGTTGTTATCTATAGAGGCTATAAAACCTGCTATACTTTTGAGCTCTTTTTCAGAGTCATTTTCACCAGGTATTACCAGGGTGGTTATCTCTACCCATATACCCTTCTCCTTCATATATTGGATCGATTCTAGCACTCCTTTAAGTTGCGCGCCGCAGATATCCTTATAAAAATCTTCTCTGAAGGATTTTAGATCCACATTAGCGGCATCGAGATATGGGGCTATCTCTTCTATTGCCTCGCGCGTCATAAAACCGTTTGTAACAAAGCAATTTAACAAGCCTCTCTTCTTTGCAATACGCGCTGTATCATACGCATATTCAAAGAATATCGTCGGCTCAGTATATGTATATGCTATGCTCTTGCACTCCTTTGCAAGGGCATTGGACACTATCTCTTTAGGTTCGAGTGCATGTCCAGTATTCTTACCCTCCCTCTTATTGATCTGTGATATCTGCCAATTCTGGCAAAACCCGCACTTAAAATTACACCCTATGGTAGCAATAGAGTATGCCTTGCTTCCTGGCAGTACATGATAGAGCGGTTTCTTCTCAATGGGGTCTACATTTGCTGCTATAACCTCGCCATAGACATGGCTATAGAGCTTGCCCTTGTCATTCTTACGCACACCACATATGCCAAAATTATTGTCTGATATAGTGCATCGATGATTACATAGATTGCATTTTACAGCGCCATTCTTTATTCTCTCATAGAGCATGGCCTCTTTAATCATGTGTACCTCTATACTGGTACCATGCACTGCATGTCCCCTCTGAAGATACCATACACGGTCCTATAGGGTGCTGTGGCGTGCATTCTTTGGCAAAGGATCTGCAGTTATCCGGAGAGAGCTTGCCCTTTAGTATGTCGCCGCAGATACAGCCTTTCTTAGGGGCGCTCTCTTTGGGTATCTTAATATTAAAGGCTTTTTCTGCGTCAAATCCTGCAAACTTATCTTTTATGCATAGGCCGCTTTTAGGGATGACTCCTAACCCTCTCCATTCACAGTCACACTCTTTGAATACATCATTGATCATCTTTTGGGCAAGTCTATTGCCAGTAGATTTTACCACCCTGCTATACTGTATCTCCACTTGAGGCTTATTCTTTAATATCTGCTCTATGAGCATATATATGCCCTGCATAATATCGAGCGGTTCAAATCCCGTTATAACACACGGTATCTTGTATTTTTTTGCTATAAAATTGTACGGGGATGCACCGATTATAGTACTTACATGCGCCGGCATTATAAAGCCGTTAAGGCCAAGGGACGCATCACTCACAATAGCCTTTAGTGCATTGGGCATGGTCTTATGGCTGGATAGGACAAAGAAATTATCTATTCTTTCTTCTTTCGCCTTCTTGATCGCCGCTGCAATGGTAGGTACTGTCGTCTCAAAACCCACACCCAAAAATACTATCTTCATTTCAGGATTCTTTCTTGCAAGCTCTAGCGCATCAAGCGTAGAGTATACTATCTTCACTCTACTACCTCTGCCTCTAGCCTCTTCCAGGGATCCATCTTGGCCCGGAACTTTAAGCATATCGCCGAATGTTGCGACTATGACCTTATCCATCTTCGATAAAGAGATAGCCTTATCTATATAAGAGGCGGATGTGACACATACTGGGCAACCTGGCCCTGATATGAGCTCTACATTCTTTGGGAGGATCTCTCTTAAACCGAATCTTGCAATGGACATGGTATGTGTACCACAGACCTCCATGAATCTATACCTGGCTTTAGGCAAGGCTGCTTCTTTAATCTTGGTTGCCATCTCTTTGATAATACCCTTATCTCTAAATTCATCTACATACTTCACTCTAAGAGATCTCCCTGAATAAGTCTAGCGTCTCTTTGGCCTTAGTCCTATCTATTCGCTCAATAGCAAAACCGGCATGTATAATAACATACTCGCCTATCTTTACATCTTTTAAGAATTGTAGATCGACCTTACGCTCGAGCCCTTCAGCCCTGGCCAGACCCATTGTGCCGTCTATCTTTACTATCTCCATGGGAATACCTAGACACATACTCTTTACCTCGTATCCGCTATCATTGCCTGGCCTATTGCAATAGATGCGTCCGTTGTAGAATATTTACTATGCTTATATACATGAAATCCTGATTCTTCTAAAAGCGCGTTCACCTTTTCCAAAAGAAGCCTATTTTGAAAGACACCACCTGACAAAGCAACCCTATCTATACCAGTCTCTCTTTTGATCCTAAAAGAGATGTCGTGAATTATACAAGCAAGTGTATTATGAAATCTTGCAGCGATTATTGGCGCCTTAACCCCATACTTAATATCCTTTACTATCCGTTTTATGATATCTTTTGTATCGATGATAATAGATTCTTTATCTTTTGTCGTCTTATATTTATATGCTCGCTTTTCATTCCTGGCCTGGCTTGCAAGCGTTTCCAATCTCATGGCAGCCTGGGCTTCGTGCTTAACGTGAAATATCGACAATACGATAGATGCTATTGCATCAAAGAGCCTTCCTGCACTACTCGTCATAGGTGTATTAATATTCTCATCTATCATATACTTTAATATGCCCCATGACCTTCTCTTGATCTTCCTTACAAATGGTATCTTAAGATCCAGAAATCGATCGCCAAACGCATCCCACAGATAAGCTGCACTCATGCGCCATGGTTCTTTTATGGCCATATCTGCCCCAGGCATGGGAAGATATTTAAAATGCGCCGCCCTCTTAAAAGACCGATAACCTGATATGAGAAACTCCCCACCCCAAATCTTCCCATCAGTACCATAGCCAGTGCCATCAAGGGCAATACCTATAACCTTCTTCTTTAGATTATTATCATACATGCAGCTCGCTATATGGGCATGGTGATGCTGCACTCTGATCAGTCTCTTGGGATTGGGCGTAATCTCTTTAGCAAATATTGTAGAGTGATATCCTGGGTGCATATCACAAGCAATTCGCTGTGGCCTTACATTAAATCTGCGTAGATCCCTCTTAATCTTACGCTCATATCTAGAAAGATTTCTGTAATTCTCAAGACTGCCAAACTCCTTACTGAGAAAGAGCTTATACCCCTTCCCAATGGCAAACCTACCCTTAGAATCCGCGCCACACGCCAGTATTGAATACTTAAACCTATGCTCCATCATGGCGCTATTATATCACATCCCATCACGCCCATCATGTAGTTTTTTCTATTGTTAGCCCTCACCAGGGCTGCAAATATTAAAAGAGGAATACAGCGGAGGCAATGACTGTAGAGTACCAGCCATTGGTGCCGATTATAGTGGATTGGGTGGTATTGGTGGTGCGGACGATCTGGTTGCTGATACTGAAGGACTCCTTCTTCTCATCCCAGCTCTGATCTTCATCGAATTCAAGCCCCAGTGTTGACGCCAACATAGCTGCAGCAAGGTCTTCCGCATAATCCCCTGCCGTCTCTTCAGTCTCGCCAAACGCATGGTGCTCAGAGAGATAGCCATAGGCATCCTTATCCGCTGGTATTGCGCATCCTATGGAAGCTGCTATGAGCCGGTGCGGCTCGCTTCCGGAGCACCTGGCAACCACAGCAAACGTGACCATGCCTGGTATAAGCTCTTTTAGCCCTTCGTTTCTGGATATGATCTTGCAATTAGGCGGAAGAATACTCGAGACCTGCACTATATTGCATTTCTCTATGCCTGCATCACGCAATGCAAGCTCATAGGACCTTAGTTCCTCTTTATGAGAGCCAACACCCTTGGTAAAGAACATCTTCTTGGGAACGAGTATCTTCTTTGAGCCAGTAAGCATCATGAGCCGTTCTCTTCCTTTTTATTATTATTATTCCTCTTATTCTCCAGCAGGAAGTTATACCCCAGGAGCTTATATATGAGCTTTGCCGCCATAAAATCAGGCCCCACCATATCTTTGATAGGGCACAATTCAACAAAATCACATCCCACGACATTCTTATACTGCATTATAAAACCTATAAGATCGAGTATCTCATACCATCCAAGGCCCCCGGGCTCTGGCGTCCCGACTGAAGGCATTATAGATGGATCGAATACGTCTAAGTCTACACTGATATAGATATTGTCTGACAATGAATCCCTTATCTTCTCTTTCCAGTTTGGTATATCGAGTATATCGTAGACATTGAATATAGTCACATTATCGTTGGGAAGAAAGTTCTTCTCCTCTTTTGATATGCTCCTTGAGCCTACTATTACGGTACGATAGTTTTCCGCCAGGCGCCTCGCTACACATGCATGATTATATTTGGAATCCTTATAGCTATCGCGAAGGTCGTGATGGGCATCCAGATAAAATACGCTTAAATCTTTATGGGATTTTGACAGCGCCTTTACAGCCCCCAGGGTAACGGTATGCTCCCCGCCCAGGATCACTGGAAACTTTGAATCCTTTGCCAGACTAGAGATCTTCTTCTCAACCGCCTGACACATCTCTTCAGGGGCAAGATTCTGCACTTCAAGCTCTCCTACAGTATGTATGCCTATTCTATATGTATCCTTGCCTATCTCCTCATCAAAGAGCTCCATATTGCCTGAGGCATCCAGGATAGCGCGCGGACCGTCTTCTGTGCCCTTCCTATATGTTACGGTCTGTCCATAGGGCACGGGCACTATCGCTACCTTTGCCTTTTCATAAGTAGCGTAATTATTATCCTGGCCGCCGAACTTTAGAGGAAC
>CAYLIX010000068.1:0-7427 GCA_964383775.1 uncultured Planctomycetia bacterium | reverse complement strand
GCTATGAGAAACGATAACTTCTATCTTTATAAGGATGGATATGTATTTAATCCAAATGAATTTAAAGACTTATTCAGATATTGCGAAGAAGCTGGAACAGACCCAGTACAGGAATTTGGCTTACAAAACCTTATAGATACTGGTGCTCTTGATACGCCACCAACTCCACCACCAGCTTACTTGGGATTGAGTGATGAGCAGAGAATGCTAATCGAGCTCTTAGTAAACCAGTTTAGAGAGTATCTTGCCCAAGGGCATAGAACAAGAGGTCTAGAGTATTTCCGTTATCCAATAAGACAGCTCTTTATGCACTTTGGATTATATCTAAGGTATCTTGGAGATATTATAAGCTCTGCAAGGCAATTTAATCCTGGAAGAGCCATAGGAGCTGCAGAGCAAGCAAAGCATACAATAGCAGCACGTTTCTGGAGGCTCAATATATTTGAATGGATAGTATGGAATGTCGTCTCCATTACTACGACTGTGCTCTATGCACAGGGGAGCATACCATGGGGTGGATGGGCAATAGGCGGGATACTATTATTCCTGAACCTACGCCTTTCATGGAGGGCCATAGTATATATAAATATGAAGGCCATGGCACAGCATATATTTGATGTTATGAACTACCATACAGTAAGTACCATGGAAGATGCCAGGAGAGTATTACCGACAATACTAAATACACAGGACGGACAAGAGTTTTATAATGCCTGTATTGAGTGGCTATATAATGGGCCGCAAGGCAGGATGATTTCACAGGATACATATAATGAGTTAGCAGCAATAGGCGCTGATCCCGGTAATGCAGACCTTATTAATAATCTTACTGCCCTTGATGATGAAGAGGCAGAAGAGTATTTCCTGCAATGGCTTAATATGTATGAAGTTGATGGATTGACAATAGAGAGTGAGGATGATGTACATCCATTCACTGTAACTATATCTGCATTCAATGAGCTTACTGATATACATTTTGATGATTTGGATAGTTATGTTAGCAGAGGCTCTGCAGGGAGTTATAGAAATGCATCATTGCAAGAAACAAAGTTTTATAGGCTTAAAACAACCCATGGTAATCAATGGGAGTATTTCTTAAATCGCCTTGTGAATGATAATCCTAATGCCTTAGCAGGTGATTGGGATGAGCTTATTAACCCATATACTACAGCCAATACAACAGTAGATATACTTGAAACCTTAAATGTAGGCACCAGGCCTTATCTTGAGGAAGAGATAAGATGCTGGGCAATGTACAGAACAGAGAATGTAATAAAGACTATAGATACATATATACAGGCCATAAGAGGCAGGTATTCAATACTGGCGAGAAGGTTTAACCGTAATTTTACTGATGCAGAGGTTACGCAATGGGTAAATGATCGTGTGCAATTCGTAGTCTATTATGGATTATTCAGTGTTTCTAATGATGATCCTGCACTAGACTTTTCTGAATTTGCAGATGATATGCGAGCCTATTGGCAGAGGGGCGCAGCCCAAGACCCTAATATTGCATGGACAGCAGATAGCCCCATAGATGGAGTAGGTGATGCAACTGCTAATCTTGATAATCCAGGTAATGTAGTTTTGGTAAGTGGTGGATTCCCAATGATGCCTACAAAGTTTAATGCATGGGCACAAAGGAGGCCATATGTAGAGCATGATCTTATGTTTGCTATAGATGCTGGACATAGGGGCACAATAGGTGATGTATGGGGTCTGCCAAATGAGATGAGGCGGTTCGAAGACCCTGATCTTAGCTGGTTGTCATTTGGTTACTGGACATATAGTGAACGATGGGGTCCAGTAACAAAAGCAGGTGCGCTTTCAGAACATGGATTTAATAATGTGATAAGGCCTGCAAAGGATCTCATAGACTCTGATGGAAACTTTGGTAAGGGTATAGTGCGCTTAAGCATGATAGATGGCGGCCGTGAATATGTATCAGAAGATACTATAATGTCAAATAATGCCATTGCAGCTGGAGAGAAACAGGCATATACACATAAGATTCTTATAAGGCAGTCATATGAAAAGACACAAATTGAAGCAGCATCCTTTATTACGAGATTCGGCGCCTCTGTAACTGAATTTATTCTAGGTGTGCCTTATCAGCGCCTTATGAATAGCGTGCGCGCACACTGGACAGCAAAGTTTGGCGCACTCTTTACAGCAGACTTTTATGTAAATAAGCCATGGATAGTAGTGACCAATATAGCCATGTTTATAGGTGCATTCTTATTGCCATGGAATATATACTCATTCTTATTCTACCCATACTTCTTTGTCTTTGTGTCATTTGTGCTCTCACAGTCTATAAATGCCACTGCAATACTTGTCCATGAGATGCGTTATGGATTTGCAAGGACATTTACAACGTTTCTTACATACTTCCCACTATATTTTATATATTATACTGCGTTTATACCACAGCATGCTGCAAAAGTGAATCATGCAATGAGGCGCGTAGGAAATTTCAGCTTAAGCCCTAGATTTAGTGACTCAATACGGCAACGAATCTTACCTAGATGGGCAGATTTGAGGGATAATACAGTCATAAGTATAACTAACGCAAGCATATATAAGGAATTTAGAACATCTATAACACTCGGTGTTCTTCTAACGACCGTCTTAATATTTGCGCCATTTCATCCAATAGGCATAGCTGCAAATATATTCTTCTATGGTATGGTATTGAGCTGGTGGTTTACACCATTCTTACTCAATTTCCATAGGAATTTACCAGCCAGAATAGTACTTGGTTTTGGTGGGGCTTTGTGTGCGCCAGTAATAATAGTAGTAGATCTAGCAGTAAGCGCACTTGCAGTACTTAGAAATAAGATTGTCTCTATTCTATTTAGGATAATGGTACGCATAAAGGCAATGCAGTTTGCAAGTCAATTCAGAAATGTAACAAGTATAACTGATATGGGTGCGCGCGCTACTGCAGCACAAAACTTAAATACAACTATATGGAGCAGCCTCTCATGGCTGGGTATTCTTATAGCAGCTGTAAAGACTACTCGTAGAACAATAGATGCACCAGGTAGCAACGTAGGGGCTATACAGAGAGCAGTCTACTTTGAGACAGAGAAACATGTCTCAAGAAGGCCTATTAGCACAAGCACTGCTGTAATAGCAGCGATAGTACCATTTATGCTCCTCATAAACGGATGTGCGCCTACATATACGTCACCACAACTTAATCCAATGACGCTCTTTATAATTATAGCATTTAGCTATGCAATGCTTGGGTTATTTGGTGGGCATGCTAAGAGGGCTGATAGGAAGCGCTTTGCAAGACTTGCATCCGCGCATAGGCGCAGGCGAGGAGCCTATAGTAAACTGACAAAGAGAATGGATAATCCTGACTTTTCAATAAGAGAATTTAATGATTTGATGCAAGAGATTATGAAACATTCTGAAAAAAGTAATGTAATGGTGGCATATGACCGCGGTAATCAGGAGGGCGCTATTGTAAGAGAGTATGAAGTGCCTACAACTACAGACCCTCCGCAAGAGAGAATAATTGCGCAATACCTAGTGTTACAGATCTACAGAGACCTAGCTACATTTGGAGCCAGTACGGTCTTAGTAGCTACCAGCCGAAATCTCTACCCACAAGTAGAAGAAATCTTTAATGACAGACCAGAAGGAACACCCACTGAATATGGTTTTCAAGGTATTAAAGATTATCTATCAACTGTAAATGAAGAGCCTTTTAGCATCGAACATGTTGATCCTGAAACCATATTAGCCCTGAAAGAGTATGCTCCAGAAGGAGTTATACCGCCTCCAGAAGAGACGAAGAAGGGGCTATGGGTAGCCATAGATATAGGGGGAAGCGATGTAAAGGCAGTAGTCCTGCAAGATGGTGAGATCATCCGAAATGGTGAGAAGCTTGCCAGTAAAAAAGTATCATGGTCTTCTCAAGATATAGAAGACCCCTTAAAAGAAGAAGGAGTGCATAGGGGCCACTTGCCAGTTATACGCGACCTTATAGATGAGGTTGTGGAAATAGCCGGATGCAGTATTATGCCCCATATTGCTGTTAGCATAAATGTGGCTGTAAAGAATGATCGGGCAACCGGTGCAACACTGAGTCCATTAGTCGGAGGTGTTGTTGAAGATAGTGATAAAGAGCATATAGTATCTATAGCAGGATGGCTTAAACGTCACTATCATGTTCCTACCTTTATAGTAAATGATGGCAGGGCATTGGCCAAGTGGGCAGCAGTAGAGATGAATACACCGAATACCCTGGGCTTAAGTCTCGGCACAGGCCTTGCAGCTGGATATGTAGATGGAGAAGGTAGAACTGCAGACTACCTTACAGAGATGGGTAATATAGTAATATACCCAAATGGTATAGGCCACTCAGTCACTGAGGTAAAGGGAGCAGCACAGCAGTATGCATCACAAAGGCCAGTCCTTCGTATAGCCCAAGAACTGGGCATAAATTTAGATAGATTTGAAGATAATACGGATAAGCTCATAGAGGTACAGCGTCTATTTGCTCAAGGTGATAAGCGCGCAATACAGGCATTTGAATCTACAGGTAAATATCTAGCAGACTTTATTGCAGAAGCATCCAATTCACTAGATATAGATAATGTTGTTATAGTGGGCCGTGTTACAAAGAACGAGATAGAGATAGATGATGAAACTATAACAACCGGCTCAGGAGATTTCTTATTAAAGACTGCAAATGAGCACCTTCACAGAGAATATCCAGAGCTACAAAATATAAACATTGTAACACCTCAAGGTGGTGATACTCAAAAAGAGTTTGGCCAGGCTGTAGGCGCTGCATACTTTGCAACAGAGAGGATGTATGTAGAGAAAGGCGTAGACTGGAATAGTATAAGAGAGGCTATAACAGATATTGTAGGAGATGGTAATTGGCAACATACACAACAGGCCATAAAGGATGAAGCTATTATTACAGGCAGGCCGCCATATGCAGTGGAGAACGGCATAGTAGGCAGAGAGAGAGACGAAGACCTGGATGACGAATGGTATATGGCCAATTCAAAACGAGGCCCCCCGACAGACATAATGTATATTGGAGGCGGAGGAGAGGGTATTACAACCTTCACTGAAGCCGTAGCTTCATCAAGAAAGAATAATTTACCGTACGAAGAGTACAAAAGGTCTGCAGATATGCGAGTGATAGGGGTGATAAATAGCTGTCCGTATGATGATGGCGGCAATACTGCGGTCATAAGAGAAGATTGTCGTAAGTCTCCAAGATTACCAGATGAGGTTGGTACACTTACAGGCGATATCATGTCTGTAGTAAGTTATGCTACTGCAGATGATGCAAAGATACTTATGCTTGATGACAAATTTAGAATGGATGCGATTATAAATATCAACAAAGCGGATAAGGATACGCTGCTTTTTATTATGGACGAAGAAGATGCAGTAAAGCTATTAGATGCTAGGGAACGGGCAGGGGGAAGGTTCCACTCTATGAGAGTGGTCGAAACCGATCTCGGTAGCGAACTATTTAACAGCTTAGAGAAGCACCTTGTCCTGGAAGGGGACTCAGAGACTTCAGTCTTTGAGTTTGTAAAGAAGAGGATCGCAGAAATCCAAAGTAAGATAAATAGTAATATCCTGAATAGGCCGGATGACTGGATCTTCTTTATGAGTAATATGCTCAGACTTGCCATGTTGGTTGATAAACACCTGACAGGTAATTCTTCACATGATATTAAGCTGAAAGGCGCCAAATGGCAGAATCTTGTAGACCTTGCGATAAAGCTAGATTGCGGACAGATAATTCCGGGAGAGACGACAATAGACTACTCAAAATCTATAGATAAGCTATATGAGACCATGGGCATAGCGAGCGCATATACAAGGCTTGTAAGCAATACTGAAGCCTTTCAGGTGGCAATACTCGAGGCTATGACACTCAAGATAAAGAATAAGGATGGGGAAGATACAGCATACTTGATAGGCAAAGATGAGGAAGGGGATGTAATTATAAGGGAGACAGAAGTAGACGCGGCTTCAGGCGATATAGTGGCAGTACCATTGGATGGGCCTGGCAGCCAGAGTATTAAGAAAGATGAGGTAGCGCGTATTACGCTTCCATCAGGCGAAGATATGACAGTGAGAAATAAGGCCCATGGTATACATGTTACCATTGGCGACAAAGAGATCGGATTTTATGAACCCGAAGACGACGAAGCCAGGACCACAGCGATTATAGATGGTGAAGATATCCCAATAGCACTAAATGCCAGCTGGACGCCCATCTCCCTGGGAGAATTAGAGATAGAGGTAAAGAGCCGCCTAGTAGAAGGGCAGACATATATCACAGACGAGACGCTTGCATCCAGGGTATATAAGCTAAAATTTAAGAGGGGCAAATTTGCAGGGGATGCGAGAGAGCTGGAAGATATACCTTTAGGCGAAGGACCCAAGGCTAATCCCAGCGTAACGCACATGATAGAGCATGTAAAGAAGGCCTTTGTCTATGGAGAGGGCGGCATGGCAACGAGCCTCCTTCCGAACTTACTGGTAGACGGCACTGTAGAGGCTATACGCGAAAAGATGGATAGAGATGGATTGCCCGGCATATTCTTCCCCAAATTAACAGAAGACTTTGAGACTAAGGGTCTTTCCATAAGAGAGCAGATGGAATTTTTGGATAGGAGCATAAAGGAGGCAACGGGTGGAGAGTTTGGATTTACAGATCTTGTAACAGATATAATCCTGCCGGATATCTCAGAAGATGTGAAAAAATTGGACAATGAGTTATATAAAGAAGCAGAAGAGGAATTTGATACGCCTAAGGTGCAGAAAGGGCTAGAGGACCGTACGCTTAAACTGAGCAAGTATTTCCCAACAGGGCTGGTCACTATTACAGAAGAAGATAAAAGATACTTTAGGGATAATAATATAAGGATCCATGACTGTTCCAACTTTGATATCAACTCAAAGAAGAAGATCGTATGGCATAAGAGACAACTCTATAAGATGATAGATAAAATAGCGACATGTGAGATCTTTGCAAATATGGTAGAGCCTGGTGAGACTGAAGAGATGGCGGGAGAATACATCTCTTCTATAACTGAAGCTTTTGATGGCGATCTATTCTGGCCCATCTCAGAATGGCATACATTGCTTAGATTGTTGGAGGAAGCGGAAGATGGAGAAGAGGTAAGCATAGTACTGAATATTGGCAAGGATAAGAGGCATGTATTTAAGCGCACCATACCAGAGATAGATAGCCTAAATGCGCAGGAGAAGGAGCTTATTATAAGGTATCTTGTCCAGTGTATCTATAATAGGCTCAGCATGCTTGGCGCAGAAAAGGTCGTTATACACGGACCTAAATGGGTATACGATCGTATAGCTGAAAGCTTCGATAAAACCGGGCGCAGCATGATGAAGCAATTTCTCATGCAATA
>CAYLIX010000067.1:0-7446 GCA_964383775.1 uncultured Planctomycetia bacterium | reverse complement strand
TCGCAACAGGCCTTGGTATGTTCGGGGCCTTTATAGTAGCGGGTATAGTGGCGATGGCTGCACAAAGCAGTGTTACAGCAGTTAAGCCTGATATTGATAGGTTAAGAGAAGTTATAGATTTTGGCGAGGGCATATTACAAAAACCTGAATTTTTGGGTCAAATACCAAATGGGAGAAGAAGAGGCCCAACATGGCGTGAGCGTGCTATTGTATACATCAAACCCGTAGTAACTGCTCTCAGGAGATATTGCGAAAATGGTGGAAGGGATGATAGTGGGGCTATCATAGAATTGGTGAGGGCAGAGCGTGTATTAGCAGAATTAGAGGGTAGAGAATATTTAGAAATAGAAGCGCTTTTTGAGGAGCCATCAGACGAGACAAAAGACATTGAACGAGAAGAGAGCGATGACAGGATAGAGCCTGAAGAAGAAGCAGTGGTAGAGGTTAATGATGTACCTGAAGAAGAACCCATGATACCAGAGGATCCTAGGATAGATAAGACAGAAGAGATCAAACTAAGAATGGAAGCTAAGGAAGGATCGCTAGTAAAGGCTCTCTATGACTTTGCTATTGAGAATCCTAGAGTCATATGTACAGAGAGACGATGGGGCATATTATGCGCTATTGCTGAATTAAATGAGCAAGGAGAAGATATAATAGCTTCAGATATAGTCAAATATATGGATGAAAGATTAGGACTCAATATATCCCTGGGGAGCGTCTATCTATTTAAGGATAAGATACTAGGATCCATAAATCAATATCTTAGTGCAAGAGGTGCAAAGAGAATCTTAATATTATGGAGGTCTACACTAGCCTTGCAGAGAAGAGATGAGGCATTAAGAGAGAGGTGGAGTGACCTCAGACTTTTATTTATAGAGAGAGAAGGTTTCTTATCCACACCAGAGATAGAAGAGATACTAAAAATTAGTTTGCACTATTCAAATAGAAAAATATTTTTCAGTCTTTTACGTGAAGAAAATGAAACGAGAGAAAGAAGAGGCCTACCACCTTTTATTGTTGTGCAAAAATATATTAGCGATAGCGTTAAGAAATTGACCTATTTGATTAAAGAGGGTTCAGAAGAGACAGTTGATATTATAGCGGGGGGCTGTAGAGTCAGGGCTATGACTGAAAGCGCTATTGCAAGAAAAGCAGCAGAAACCGATGACTTTGCTGATTCTTCTTTTCGCCATCAGCCCCATATTGCAGCACTTGTGAAGAAGAGGCATTACAGGGATCTCCTACATTGCGTAAATAGATGGGCCAGACATAAGGGAGAAGTTCAAGTAGCAGTCATAAATGGAAAATATTGTAACCATGATGGTGATACCAGCCTTATAACCAATAATTTTGACCCCACACAAAAGATGCCATTCGGTTTCTTAACTCCAATTGCGCCAGATAAGGCACAAAGAAGCTATGTTTGGAGGCGAATATTTGAGAGAAGAGACCTTAAACCAAGAAGAAGCCTTACTCCTGGATTAAAGATGAGAAAGAGTTACTTACTATCAGCAAGGACCCTCACAATAACCCTCTTTTCTGCTGCATTTACATCACTCCTAAAAAATGCAAGTGCTTTCACAGCCACCACACCCTCACTCGAGATCGCAACAGGCCTTGGTATGTTCGGGGCCTTTATAGTAGCGGGTATAGTGGCGATAGCTGCAAGGCAAGGGGCTGATGATTGGAACCCCCTTCTAACTCTAGGACAAAAAGAGGACGAAGAAGACGTGCTTACTGATGAAGGGGTTATTGCTCTTGCTATTGAAGAGGTTAGTGCAAATGGAGAAGCAATCGGAGATGATCCAGAAGCGGGCAACAAGCTCTCTCGAGCAAGAATGAATTACTTTCATTCTCTTCTCGATAAGACTATTCCTGATATGCTTACTCCATCCATAGCCAAACTCAGGGTACTTGAAGTAGATATAACACCTTCTGTAATTAGCGGATTCAAACAAGAGGCTATAGATATGCTTATTGCATTGGTAAGACATATCTGCAGAAGCCGCATGACAAAAGAGATAAATGATCTCATTGAAAAGCTACTCTTGATTCTCGTAAGGGAAGATGAAGCTAGAGATGCAGTAATTACTGCCCTTGAAGAGATTATCAGTAATGGAGAAAGAGAAGCTGTAATAGAAAGCGCCCAAGAGCTTATATATAGAATAGGAGTAGCCCTTGATGATGAAAGGGAGCCTTTAGCTGGTAATGGCCAAGACAAAGCTAACCCAGAATCCCTCCTGCTTACTGAACAAGAACGGGAGCAAAGAGATATTTTACGTAATTACTGGGATGGCCAGCTCATTAAAGTTGTAAACAACATACCTGTAATTACATATAAGAGATTCAATTATTTCTGCAGCATGATAGATACATATCAAGGAGACTATGAAGCCCTTATTGAAAAACTATTGCCGCTTACAAAGTCAGATGTAATATTCTTCACCGGTTCCCCTGATGAATTGAATGACTCTGAAGAGATCAAGATAATGATAAGGAGGCTCTTACTTATATTGAGGGAACAGGCACATAAACATACCTGGCAGGAGATAAAAAAGATTGTTACAAAGATAAGAAGAGAATTTCTTAAACGTACACAGCCATTTTTGGATCATGAAGACTATGATGAGCTAAGGCTGCCCTTTGAAAATACAGTGAGATTGCAGGATGATGAAGATAGAGTCGAAGAGTTTAAATCGCTATTAAAAGAGGCATGTGAAGATGATAGTCAAGACGCTGCAATATTTTTGGCAAAGGAATTTGGGGAGGATTCTACCAGAAGAGGTATTAAGATATCTAAACCTAGAGGCAAAAGATTGAGCCTCTTTGATGGTTGCAGTATATCAGTGGGCCATTATTCCGCAGGTATGCACATAAGGCTTGTAGTAGGCTATGACTCAGGATCAAAAGAACTCTCTCTGACTGGATATGCAATAGATGCGCAATCACCTTCAACCATGAGATGGCCGCTCGCTATTTGGAAATGGGACATCAAGTCAAAGCGCTTTATAGACCAGGCAGCGTATCTTGATACAGAGAAGAAGGTCGAAAAATTTAAGGATCTGTTGGAAGAGGCAAGATTCGGAAGCACGGAGACTGCCAAAAAAGAGGCTATATCTTGCCTTGCCAGACAATTCAACCGTGCTAAAGGAGGTATTAGATTACTGATTAATTCCAAAGGAAAGATAAAATTAATAAAGGATAAGCGGCAAGTTCTAGCTATACATATTTGCGAAAGATTGCCAAATAGACCCATAAGATTGACAACTGATCTTACTGATGATGGCAAATTGCTGTTGGAGGTGCATCTTATCGAAGACAATAAGGCAGGCCTGTTACGCAATCCAATTACCAGATGGAGACTGGATAAAAACGATCTTATAGAAGAGCTTTCAATACACGATAATTTAGGCAGATTAGGGTCAAGAAGGACACCAAAGAGATTGGATAAAGTTAGGCCAGCCGGATATGATCTAAAATCAGCAGCCAGGGCTTCTGGCGTACCACTAGTGACACTGAAGAATCTATATGATAGAGGAATTCTTATGTTGGAAAAGGGCAGGCTTAGCCCAGAGGATGCTTCGCATATATTTGGTGTAGGACAGCAATTGGATGCCCTTGAGTACTCTTTTGCGTGCTTAGCCGAGCTATCAGAGATGGACCGTGATCTATTACGAGAAAAATATGTTGATAGAGGCATAGTTGAGCCAATATATATATGCCGTAGACTCTCCTATTGGAATGACGCCAATTATATTACTTATGTTAAATTACCCGGTGCGGCACAGATATTGCTAGAGGCCAGACTGAAGAGAACGCCACGTTTTATTCAAAAGCTGGATATTGCTAACGAATTTGGCCTACCCACAACAACAGCTGGGAGTTTTGTTGAATACTTACCCCAAGAGCATGATGGAGATACACTCTGGCAGATGGTAGATGGCTCAAAAACGCTTACTACTTGTGTGCCTGAATATCTTCGCTCAATAGTAGAAGAAGCAAGAGAAAGGGTGCCTAGAGGCTATATATTAATCAGAGATGCAGCAGTAGAGATAAGTAGCAGAATAGATAAGGATGTAAGTGGAAGGTCTGTACTTATAGCTGCAAGAGAGCTTGGCAAAAAGAGGATAAGGACTTTTGTAGAAGAGAGTGATATCCATCGCCTGCTTGAAGTGGTGTTTGTCCATAAGGAGGATATAGAGGCTATAGCAGAAAGGGTGCAACTGCTAGATAGAGATCTAGAGGAAGCTCTTGTAGAAGATAGAGGTTTGTATACAACAAAAAGAGCATCTCAACTCCTTGGTATACCCGTTTCTCATATAGATGGTCTACTGAGGCATAATGGCGGGTATGCCATACGAGGTATGCAGGGTAGTAAGATAAGATTAAGTTATATATTGGGAGAACGCCTAAAGAAGATCAAGCATCGCGCTAAAGTGCCTGCTGGATCAATCCTGGAAGCAATAAATACCATAGAAGATCATGACTATCTCTGGGAAGCGCCGTTTATAAGGAAAGATTTCCAGCCGCTTAGGATAAATCCTAAGACTGGGGAGCCATTCTCTGATACGACTATCTACTCTGAGCTGAATGGGCTGCTTAAGCTCGGGATATTGCAGCGAGCTGGTAAAGAGGGGAGATTCTATAGATATGAGGTGAGTGATAATTACCGGCTTGTAAGGGATGAGGTAAGGGATGAGGTTAAGGAGATCCTTGCAATACTTCGCGCAAGGCCTACAGATGATGAGCTAAAGAGTGTAAAGAGAATGATCGATATACCCCTCTATGAAGGCAGGAATTATGTCTCACCGCACGCACCGCCTCTGACGATTCTATTTGCGTATTGGCAGCTAATAAAGCTTGTTATCATGTCACGCATCTTACGTGCGCAAAGGGCAATATCTCTATTCGGTGTAACATTTATAGCGCTTAGTATGGCATCATTAGAAGGTGTGGTAGAAGCCATAAGTTTCAATGTAAAGCATGCCTTTAGGCAGATTATGGCATCGAATATAGAGTATGACAGGATAGTGGATCTCTCTGACAAGACGAGCTCTGAAGATATACATGCCCTTATAAAGATCATGCGTGAAGCCCATATTGATACTTCAACACTAGATCCAACTTATAAATTCTAATCATACGAAGCTTAACGAGATACCCGATATTGCAACATGGATTACAAAACATGGTTTAGAGGATCAGATAAGCATCCCTGCTCCTGAAGCAATAGTGGACCCAAGCCTTGTTACAGAGGCCGCCTCAAACCATCTTGATGGCTTTATATGGCTGTATATTGTCGGAGCTGTAATATTGGTGATACTCTTGGCCGTCTTCTGGCCTGAAATAAGATTATGGATAGAGCAAAATCGAAATTCCAATAAATCAGGCCCGCCATCCAGCACTATTATCGCTCTCATTGCTGCCGGCATAACTGCAGGTGCAGCCAGTATAGCCAGATGTGCAGATGGTACGCTTACACTACCGGGTATGTTGGGTATCCCTATATTTACTTTAGCCTCGATCTTTCTCGTTATAAATATGGTAAATTCAGATACCAGCCTAGAAGCAGTTCCAGGTGTTAATTTAACCCCAGCTATTATGGATCGCTGGACTATGCTTTCCCCAGAAGAGCAGGGAAAGATCCTTGCTAAATATAAAGGAATTATACATAGTTATATAACGTATTATTCTGGTATGTTGCTTCCAATCGGAGTAGATAGCGATGACCTTGAGTCTATAGCAATTTTTGCAATAATAGAGGCATATGGAGAGCATGACCCTGAACAAGGCATGAGTATAGCTTATGTGGCGGACCGCATAAATAAACGCATAGTAGATTATTTGCGACGGCTAAGTAAGAATGGGCGTATAAATGGGAGATTACTAATTATAGCAGAGAGTAATATGGGAGATGGAGAGATGTCCAATATGTTAGATGAAAAACTCTATCTAGATGGAGAAACTCCACAAAGATATAGCCCTAGCAACGATTCTTTGGATGATTTCCTTCATGTGCATGGTACTGCTGCAAAATTGACTCCGCAAGAAGAGACTATTCTAAGATTAACTCATGAAGAAGGACTTCTTCGTAAAGATGCAGCAAGCAAAATGGGAGTTCAGGAATGTACTGTCTGTACTCATTATCAGAGTGCACTTGCAAAGCTATGTGCTCTATTTGGGGTAGATAGGCAGTCTGATCGTAGGCCATTATTAAGCAGGGACCATATTAAGGCAGTATTAAGAGAGGCCACACAGCCGCTTACTTTGGGTCAGATCAAACGTATTATAACAAATAAAATGGGTCCTGATTATGCTAGTGGTAACAGAGTAAATAATTTACTTCGTAAAATGAGAAGATCCGGTGTTGTTAAGATGAGCGGCGCTAAAAAGCCACACTTCTATTCACTAAGAACGAATGGAGATGATTCTGAAGCTGAACCCCTGCCTGCCGGCAGGCAAAGCAGAAGTGCCCCACAGATAAGAACTGCCGCAGGTGTGGCAACCGTTACACTTCTCAGCATATGGATGCACCAGCTTGCCACAACCATTGGCTATTGTTATGATGGTACAAGTGGTTTGCCAGACTCAGTATACTTGACGATAGTTGCTGTGCTTGGTATTGTGCTTGGCATGATCATAGGTTGGCAACATACAAAAAGAGCAACTAAACCGTCTTCTGATACCATATTTCTAGAGTCTCTTCATCTTGCGAGCAAAGATGGATGCCAATGGGAAGATATGAATGCCAAAGCAGATGAGATAGAAGAGAAGTACGGATATCTTGAAAGGCGCTATCTATTACCAGTAGCCGGGACTGTCAAATATCTTTCAGAAAATGTAGAGAGGCAGTATACAGCTGCAAAGATAGATGGACCGGCACATGGACTGGCCTATTTTGCCGTCTCAGATGAAGCTGCGTACAGAGCGTATGAACAAGGTGAAGAAGTGCTCCTACTTTTTGATATTACAACAGGCCAACATGGCAGACAGTTCTATCATGTTGATAATAATGGCAACTTCTGGGGACTTAAGGGATCTGGCATATCAGTCTCTTATCGTAATAACGAAAGCTCATATCATGGCAGGATTAGGAGGGATATCGGCTTAAAGGATAAGGATGTAACTTTCTATTATTATGAGGGCGTAGAAGACGGGGGACGGCATGAACGACCAAAGAATTTTGGCATCTGCTCACTCAGCGAACTGCTCACACAAACCGATATCTCTAACTATTTTTCTTTGCAAGATGTAAAGACTACGCGCTCAGAGGTAGTAGTAGAGCTTGAGGAAGTGAGGCAATGGAATGGTGAGAGAGTAAAAGTCTCAGAACTAAAGAGCAGCGGTGAAATTGGCAAGACTGATAAAGATCCTGACTATATTACAGCGCAACAGTGGGTTTATTACGGACAGAACATATTGAGAGCTAGCGACGCACCAGAT
>CAYLIX010000066.1:0-7504 GCA_964383775.1 uncultured Planctomycetia bacterium | reverse complement strand
AGACGATGATGTTTATGATTAAAGACAGACAATTCGGGATTAGAGCGCAGGGATTGAGAATACTCTCCATCCTTATGGCGGGGGTCTTTTTACTCGTCAACTCAGGATTGTCCTATGCCTTTACATCTGATATTAAGAGTGCACCGATGACTGCAACGGCATTTGTAGATATAGATACGGATGGAGACGGACTCGGAGACACATGGGAGACTAAGCATTTTGGTAGTATAGGCGCATATGATGGCGATGATGATCCAGATGGGGATGGATATGATAACCTATGGGAATATCTCAACGGCACAGACCCTAATAATCCTGATGACCCGAACTTTACTACATCTGCTAAGAATAATGCCGATAGGTTCCTAAGATATATGATGGATAGATGGTTTATAATGGATGGCCAGACACCTCCTTACGGAATGCGTATCTCATATAGCTACATTAAAGACGGGGCTACGAATGGCGTGGGCTATACTTATGATAATGCCTTGAGTATTCTGGCCTTTGAAGAACTTGGTGAGTGGGACCGTGCACGGGATATACTCGATGCATTTATATGGTTCCAGGATAAGGATCCAATTGCTGACGGCAGGATAAGGCGAGGTTACCGCGCAAATAAACCTATAACTGCACAGGATCTCAGTAAGACAGACTGCAGTGAATGGATACCAGAGGGGCTCGATATTACTACGAAGAATCAGGCTGTTGGGGATATGGCATTTATGATATTGGCAGCCCTTAGATATCATGAATATATAGGCGGCGCAGATACTAAGTATCTAAACTTTGCCAAGGCGCTCGGGGACTGGATATATAATAATACAAAGAGTGATAATGGCAATGGTGGGTATAATATGGGCCGGACCAATGCTGAGCTTGAAGCTGATGGTATTACCCGTACCTTAGTTGACAGAAAGTCTACTGAGAATAATATAGATGCGTATGTGGCCTTCATGAAACTCTATGAATCTGTTGGAGATCAAATATACAGGTCCTATGCATTGCATGCTAAGAACTTTGTCCTCTCTATGTGGAATGATGATCAAAGCTTGAATATAAAGATGTTCTGGACAGGCACGACTGATAACGGCATAGATACCAATAAGACAGGTGTCGTGGGATATAATGGCACCCCAACCAGTGGTCAGCCAGCAGATGTAAATACCTGGGGACTACTCACATTGGGTGAGACTACCAAATATAGCGGCGCTATAGACTGGGTTGAGACTAACTGCAAGGTCACTAATAAGCATGGTTTTGACTTTGGTTATGACTTTAATTCAGATAGGGACGGTATATGGTTTGAAGGTATGTCTCACATGGCACTTGCTTACCAGATGCTCGGCAATGATACAAAGTCGGATGAGATACTGGGTGTGATAATGGATGCTCAGGATATTACAACTGGCGGTATTCAATGTGCTTCGCAGGATCCAGTAACCACAAGTTTTAGCTGGGAATTGGATGACAAGCTGCATCTAGCCGCTACTGCATGGTTTATCTTTGCAGTGAATAATTATAATCCATTCTGGAACCAGACAATTGCAGAAGATATCCCATATGAAGCAGGATATAATGCAGCAGGAGATGCCTACATATTTAATGAGCCATGGTCTGATGCATCAATGACCAATATAGGATCTGCAGAGGGTGTGGATGGTACAGCCCGCGCCTTAGTTGATCTGCATGGCGAAGGCAGGGATGATAAGGGCACAGTCACTACTGCTGATGATGGATCTATAGTCAAATACGAATGGGACTTTGATGGTAAAGGTACATATGATTGGTCATCTACAACTACTGGAGATGTGCAGCATTGGTATACTGAGATAGGTATTCATAATGCAGTATTTAAGACGACCAATAACCTGGGCTATTCATCGACTAAGGGTGTTACCATAGATGTAAAGAGTGAGCATCTCGGCGCAAGCTTTGCTGCGCCAGTAGCCACGGGCGCCAGTGTTTCAGTAGCCAGTGGGACTACGCCACTTAAGGCCTCCTTTACAGCACAGTCGAGTGACTCTGACGGCGTCATATCCGGATACAGCTGGGACTTTGATGATAATGGAGAGTATGATTACTATTCGCCGGACAATGCAGATGTTACTTACACATATACAGAACCCGGTACATATACAGTGACATTTAAGGCTACAGACAATGACGGCCTTACAGATACTGCAACGACTGTAATAGAGGTGCTGGAAGACTCTACCGGCCCTACTGCACAGGCGAGTGTTGATAATGCTCAAGGCGTGGCACCCGATTATGCAATACAGTTTAGCTCCGTAGGTAGCACTGGAAAGATCAAGACATATGAGTGGGATTTTGAAGGTGATGGTATATTTGATTGGTCTTCAAAGACATCTGGCCAGACATCATATATTTATGGCGAGGCAGGCACATATGATGCCACACTTAGGGTCATAGATAATAAGGGCATTGCAGATACAGATACTATAGAGATAAGGGTGGTCTATAAGGCAGGGGCACCACAGGCAAGTGCAAGTGCTGATTCATTAACAGGTATAGTTCCTTTTGATGTTCTCTTCAGCCACAATACAAGTGTCGGCAATATAGCAGAGTATGCATGGGATTTTGAAGGAGACAAGGCCTTTGATAAGATATCTACGGATGCTAATGATGTGGCTCATAAGTATACGATCCCTGGATACTATCTTGCGACATTAAGAGCGAGAGGCGCAGACAGTCTTATACACAGAGACTATGTAAAGATGGTCGTTACACAACTTGGCCAGGCAGGAAGTGTATACGCAAGCTGGATAAAGAGCCCTAAGAGCAACAAGAAGGTATATGGTAACTCTCTCATGATAGATGTAGATATATCGCCGCGTGATAAGACACAAAGCGTAAGATTGCAGCATAGGACATCTTTGGGTATTCCAGGCCCGTGGAATGACCTTAGTGCAGATCTCTCTCACCCATATAAGGCTGCTGTGGACTTTACGAACTTTACACCGGGTGACTATGACCTTCGCGCGCCAGTGAGCGGCAACGCAGACAAGGCGACAATAACATCTATTACTGTGGATCCTATTGACCCGGATATACGAGAGGACCTGGATGCCAATGGCCAGAGGACAAAGAAGCAGAAGATCGATAAGAACGAAAATACTATAATAGAGCTTGCAAACGGCACAAAGATCGAGATACCAGCAGGCGCACTGGACAATAACGACAACTTGACTATAAATGCGCCGGATAATTCCAGTGTATTAATAGGTGGGGCAAACGCAGGTGACGTTAAATACCAGACAGAATTCACGCTCGGTAGTACCACAACCCTGAATAAGGCCATTACCATAACCATTCCATATGAAGATGATGGAAACGGCAATGTAGTGGGGCTAAATATACCTGAAACTAGCTTGAGGATGTTCTATTATAATGAGACTACAAAAGAGTGGGAGCCTCTCTCAAACCAGACAGTAGATACTGTAAATAACTTTGTCTCGGGCACAGTAAATCACTTAAGCTTCTTCGGCCTTGGCGGCGGAGGAGGCGCAGGCGCTGCAGTAGTGGGCGGCGTAGGTAGTGCTGTCTCAGCACTAGGCGGAGGCAGTGGCCGTTCATGCTTTATAGCGACTGCAACATACGGCACAGTAATGGCAAATGAAGTACAATCACTTAGATACTTCAGAGATACATATATGTTGAACAATAGTATAGGTGAATTTGCAATAGATCTTTATGAGACCTATAGCCCGCCCATTGCAAAGAAGATAGAAAAGAGCACATTCTTAAAGGCAGCAGTGAGATTTTATCTTAAGCCCATAATCACATTCTCAAAATGTGTAAATATATTTGCTAAGGGAGTGAAGAGTCATGATTAAGATGAAGCGTCTTACAACATTGGTGGTAATCACTATCATGGTGCTGAACCTTGCGGCATTTGCAGAGGAGAGTCTGCCCATAATAAAGCTTAATGGCGTTAAGCTTAAGGGTACTGCAATAAGTGGTATATTTGAGCCGATAGCCATAGTAGAAGATGTGGCAACAGAGAAGAACTACTGGTATAAGGTAGGCGATAAATTCTGCAATGGTAAGATAGTCGAGATAAGAAGAGGCGCAGTTATACTCGACATGAATGGCAGATCTTTTATCTTTGGCCTGCCTGAAGGCGAGATACCGGGTGATAAGATAACCTTTGCTGAGAATAGTGTGGATGCAGCCCTTGGAAAGAAGACGGGTGAAAATTCCTGGCAGGTAAGGATGGATGAGGCTGTCTCTATGCTAGGTAGGATAGGCAGCATAATGAAAGAGGCGCGGATCAGGCCATACTTTGCCATAGGTAAGGCGGCTGGTATACGCGTAGACAGAATAAAGAATAACAGCATCATAAGAGAGTTTGGGCTTGAAGACGGAGATGTTATAAAAGGGGTCAATGGATTTGGCCTCATGAGCCCGACCAAGGTATTTGAGGCATACAGAAGATATAAGAATGGCCGCTTAATAGAGCTTCAGGTGTTGAGGTTTGGCGAGCCAGTTACTCTGACATACAATATAGTGAGTTAAGCAGTCTTGACATTACTATAATTGTATTATATAATAATTACCCTATAATATTATGAAAAAACTACTATTAATAACCTTGATATTGGCCCTGGTAAATCCAGGAATAGCTCTGTCTGAGACAGGGTCTAATAATATTGTCCTGTCTGCAACCGATTTAACCATAAAGGCTTGGGAAGCATTGTCACAGGGCGATTACAAATCTGCGGATAAGTATGCTAAAGACTGTGTAGGGCAATATAAAGCAGAAGCGCGAAAGGAACAGACATCCCTTAGGAGTTTTCCAGCTGCGGGTGATGTGAAGAATTACGAAGCATTAAATAGCGTAGCAACGAGTCTATTTATCATAGGTGAATCACTCTTTCAGCAGGGCAAGTATAAAGAGGCATCCGATTATTATAAGGATGTCATAGACAATTATGGCTTTGCGCAATACTGGGATCCCAAGGGATGGTATTGGAAGGTTGCTGAAAAGTCACAAGCAGTCCTGGATAAGATAGAGGGTATATTGAGCCCTGAACCAAAGAAGGAAGACGAAGAGAAGGCATCCTTAATAGAAGGGTTAAATTTCCCTATATTTGATGAAGGCACAGAGGATATTGTGGATTATAAGAAGTATGGCACATTCTCTGGAATAGGAACACCTGATTATAAGTATAGGATAACGGATAGGAAGGGCCTGGGAAAGGCAGTTGGCGAAGGCATATTCCCTGGCAACAGTGTATACAAAGATCCTATATATAAAGACTTTTTCCAGAAGGGGCTCTTAAACGGGGACCACTGGGATTATGTCAATTCTGATAATCTCCAGGCGAACTTTTACAAGTGGGCCACAGCAGGAGAGGACCCGGGTGTAAAATTATATTATGTAGCGCATGCACTGGAGCGGGCCATGCATTACAAGCATGCCATAAAGGCATATTACGCGATAATAGTAAACTACCCTAAGACGATCAGCTGGACATACTGGAAGACTCCATGGTATGTAGGCCAGGTGGCTATTGACAAGATAAAGTATCTTACAAGAAAGCACCCCTCTTTAGGTATAAAGCTAGAAGGTGCTGATATTGTAGTAGAGAATAGTTTTGATTCTAATATAGGCAATGACATAATAAGTGTAAATCCAGGGTCCATAGTAAAGTGCAATGCTGCAGAGCTAACACCTAAATATAAAGATATCTCTACCCTTAAGATTGCAAAGAAGATAGGTGGGCCTAAGGTAGAGTTGGTGCAATATGAGAATGGACACTGGCAGGTGATACTGGATGGAAAGCCGACCCTCGTTAAATCAGTTGCATATTCTCCGACGGTAATTGGCCAGAGCCCTGATAAGGGTACGCTGAGAGACTGGTCATTTGAGGATTATAATAAGAATGGTGCTATAGATGGCCCTTATGATGCCTGGGTAGATAAGAATCTGAATAATAGACAGGATAAGAATGAGCTTCCAATCGGTGACTTTAAACTGCTTGCAGATATGGGCGCAAACTCTATAAGGATATATCACCACGACCAGGTTAAGAATAAAGAGCTCTTACGCAAGGCATACGAAGATCATGGCCTTATGGTGCTCATGGGCGATTTCTTAGGCGCATATGCCATTGGTTCTGGAGCTACGTGGCATGAAGGGACTGATTATTCCCATCCAGTGCACCAGGAGAATATGAAGACGAGTGTTAAAAAGATGGTGGAAGAGTTTAAGGACGAACCTTATGTATTTATGTGGGTACTGGGTAATGAGAACAACTATGGAGTAGCAAATAGCGCTAAGAAAGATCCGGTAAGTTATTACAAATTTGCAAACGAGATTGCAAAGATGATAAAAGAGATGGATCCTACGCGCCCTGTAGTTGTATCAAGCGGTGACATACTATTTCTCGATGCATTTGCAGAATATGCGCCTGATATCGATATATACGGATGCAATAGTTACCGTGGAGAGCAGGGGTTTGGCATAGGATTGTGGGACTCTGTAAAGAGATTATGCGATAAGCCTGTATTGATAACAGAATACGGCTGTTCTGCATACCAGAAAGGCAAGTCGCGTGAAATGGCAGAGGTAGACCAGGCAAAGTATCACCAGGGTGAATGGGAAGATATACTCTATAATTCCGCAGGTTATAAGGACGGTAGCGGCAACTCAATAGGCGGCGTGGTATTTGAATGGTGCGATGAGTGGTGGAAGGCCTATGAACCTAATGTACATGATACCGAAGGTCTATATACAGGGCCTTTCCCTGGAGGCTGGGTGTATGAAGAGTGGTTTGGTATAACGGGCCAGGGTAATGGCTCAAAGAGCCCGTATCTTAGGGAATTACGCGAAAGCTATTTTTTGTATAAGAAGATGTGGAATAGATGATAACCAGGAAATTTAAAAGGAGGTAAGTAAAGATGAAGAAGATACTTTTTTGTGCGCTTCTGTTGACACTTACCCTATACGGTATAGCATATGCCTTTGAAGGGTTTGATATCTATACTGATAGGTGGGCACCGGGTAACCATTATACCCCTTCCGGATGGATGGGTGATTATGGAGACCTGAAATATAATGATAGCTGGGCAGAAGATACGCACAGCGGGAAGACTTGTATAAAGCTGGGTTACACTGCAGAGGTTACTCAGGGCGCTGGATGGGTAGGCATATACTGGCAGAACCCTGCCAACAACTGGGGCGCAAGAGACGGTGGTTATGACCTCACCGGAGCCAAGGCCCTTACATTCTGGGCAAAAGGCGCCAAGGGTGGAGAGGTAGTAACTGAATTTAAGATGGGCGGCATAACCGGGGAGTATGGAGATTCAGATTCCATAGGTATAGGCCCGGTCGTCCTTACAAATGAGTGGAAGAAGTACTCGATAGACCTTACAGGGCTCGATCTCTCTTATATAAGCGGGGGTTTTTGCTGGTCCGCAAGTAAGATGGACAATCCTGATGGTTTTGTCGTGTATCTGGACGATATAAGATACGAAT
>CAYLIX010000065.1:0-7772 GCA_964383775.1 uncultured Planctomycetia bacterium | reverse complement strand
ATAAAACGTTATGTTAAATGAATATAAAAAAAGCCCTTGACTTTGTTTACTTGATTATATTATATCATATATAATACAAAAGTCAAGGGCTACATACTGACTTTTTTAATGTTTAACAAATAGGTCTTCCCTATGGTTTTAGACGGGTTTTAAGGCTCTCTGGTACCAGTGCCTCAATATATATACCAGACTCTTTATCTATGCGCTTTATGACCTTTCCATGCTTGCAAATAAGGTGTAATAGCTTCATCTCATGCCTTGGGATATTAAGCTTTAGAGTAGTTACAAAGCCTGCCATATGCTGAATAAGTCTTGTTATCAGCTCATCCATATTCTCCCCACTTAGAGCTGATAACATGATAGCGTCTTTATGTCTATCTATAAGTCTATGCCTTAAGTCTGTGTCTTCGATCTTATCTATCTTATTCAGAATGGTTATTACTGGCTTCTCTTTGACACCAAGCCTACTTAGTACATCATAGGTTGCTTGCATCTGCTCTTCTATCCTTGGGTTGCTAGCATCAAGAATATGGAGCAATATGTCCGCTTCAAGCGCCTCCTCAAGCGTTGCCTTAAATGCCTCCACTAATCCATGGGGCAGGTTATATAAAAAACCTACTGTATCCACAAATAAGAGGCTTTGGCCATTGGACATGGTAAGTTTGCGTATCGTAGGATCAAGTGTGGCAAATAGCATGTTATCTACGTAGATTTCTGAACCGGTAAGCCTGTTAAGAAGGGTCGATTTACCGGCATTAGTATATCCTATCAATGCAGCCGTGGGTATGGAAAATTGTTCGCGCTTTTTACGGCGCATGCGCCGCTGCATGGCAATGGCCTTTATCTCTTTCTTTAATCTGTTTATTCTTATGCGAATCCTACGCCTGTCAACCTCAAGTTTTTGTTCACCAGGACCTCTGGTGCCTATGCCGCCACCCAACCTGGATAGGACAACGCCCTTTCCTGTAAGGCGCGGCAGCATATATTCTAGCTGCGCAAGTTCTACCTGCAGTTTTCCTTCATTTGTATGTGCTCGTCGGGCAAATATGTCGAGTATAAGCTGTGTCCTGTCTATTGTCTTTACATTGATAATCTTCTCTATATTCTTCTGTTGTTTGCTGGATAGGTTTTCTGAAAATATGACAGAATTGATCTTTAATTCCTGAACAAGGATGCCTATCTCTTCTACCTTACCTAGACCCAGTAGATACCTCGAGTGAGTAGTCCTTAAATTGCAGGTTATATTCTCCTCCACCTTTATCCTTGCAGAGCGCACAAGCATATTAAATTCTTGTTCAGTACCTTGCTTTTTCCAGCCATCTTTTTTTTGCTTCTCTGTGATTACGATTACACACAATGCGCGCTCTGTCATAATCTTATCCATTCAATACGCTTATCCGCCCTAAACCATGTAAGCTGCCTCTTTGCATAGCGTCGCGTATTCTTCTTTAGGAGTTCTTTTGCTTCCTCCAAGGAATATCTCTTATCGAGATATCCAGATACTTCTTTGTATCCCAATGCAGAAGATGCTGTCATGCTAGGGCGCATCTTTATCATGCGTTTAACCTCTTTGGCTATCCCTTGCTTAAACATATCCTCTACCCTGTCTTCTATTCTTTTGTAAAGGGTGTTCCTCTCTCTTAAGAGTCCATACATCACTATATTGAAACGCTCTTTTATACCCTTGGTATTCTCTTTATGACTTGATATGGGTCTTCCTGTAAGGTGATACACTTCAAGGGCCCTTATGGTGCGCCTAAGGTCATTTGGGTGTATCTTGGAGGCAGCTTCAGGATCTAACGCTGCAAGTCTATCATGCAATGACTTAACACCTTTATCATTTGCCTCGAGCTGGAGCGCGGTTCTAAAATGGATATCTTTTGGCGGTGATGGAAATAATCCATCAATAAGCGCCTTAATATATAGGCCGCTTCCTCCTACAACTATAGGTATCTTCTTGCGCTCTATTATCGTTTCTATCGCAGGAGTTGCCCTCTCTACAAACTCTGCAGCACTATACTCATCCCTGATATCTATGATATCTATCAGGTGATGTGGGACTTCTTTTCTCTCTTTGGGCGTAGGCTTTTGGCTTATTATATCCATATCACGATATGCCTGCATAGAATCTGCAGAGATGATCTCACCCTGGATATCCTTTGCCAATTTTATGGAATAGCTTGTCTTTCCGACGGCAGTGGGACCTACTATGAAGATTATCTTCTTCATCTCAATAGGCTACTATGGAGGTTTCAGAGCCCTGGGTCTTTAATTTGGCTGCAAAACGCTTGGCTTCAAGTCTCGACTTAAACCTTCCTATCTTTATTTTATAGACAATGCCCTTTGACCCGGTATCCTTTACAATCCTTACAGTGTATCTCTTCTTCTTAAATTTTCTGTATAATTTCTTGGCATTATTCCAATTTTTGAAACTACCTACCTGTATAGAGAATAGTGTCGGCTCTTTTGTTGAAACTGTCTTCTTTGGCAGCCCCTTTATGGCCTGGGCAACCTCGTTCTTTAAGGATTCATCCTTTGTATTGCTGTATACAAAATCCAGATACTCTCTTGCCTTCTTGTGCTCTTTTAGCTGCATATATGAAAGGCCTGCAAGATATGCTGCATCATAGACAAGGCTACCCGATTTAAGGCGCGAGAGTACTCTGTCACACTCTGTGGCTGCACCCTTGTAATCTTCTTCTAAATAGAGCTTCTCTGCCTTGTTAAGTTTATTGCTTATTGCATATGTAATATTAGTCAGGGAGAACGATATAATGACTATTAATATAGTAATCTTCTTAATCATAATCACTACTTAGGCCTCTTTTTAATGGAGATTGATCTTTGGAGCTCTAAAAGTTCCTTGTGCCGCCTCTCTTTTACTTCTTGCGGCACATCATCCTTCATCTTTGACGAGGCAGCTGGTGGCCTGGAAGAATATTTGAATATATAGCAGCTATCAAACTGCATCTCTTTAACCACCCTCATCGTATCTTCAAAGTCTTTATCCAGTTCTCCAGGAAAACCCACTACAATATCGCTTGTAAGCCTATGATTCGGCACAGTATCTCTAAAGGCCTTCGCCTTATCTCTATAAGCTTTAATATCATACCCCCTATTCATCGCTTTAAGTATCTTATCAGAGCCTGATTGGAGTGGTAGGTGCAGATGTTTGGATAGGCCTGGCAGATCCCTCATGCAATCAAATAATCTCTGTGACGCATCCTTTGGATGGCATGTCATAAAACTTATCTTCTTTTTGCCCTTCAATGAGTCTATGGTCTTAAGTAGCTTTACAAAATCGATGCGCCCCTCTAGGTCCTTGCCGTAGGAATTTACATTCTGGCCTAAAAGTGTGATATTTACAAACCCCCTCTTTAATAGATCTTTAAGCTCTTCAGTGATGTGCCCTGGATCTCTTGAGCGTTCAGGGCCGCGCACATAAGGGACTATACAATATGAACAGTAGTTATCACACCCCCTGCTTATCGAGACAAATGCATTATCCGAACCTTCTCTGTGATGGGGATTCTTCTCCGGGATATGGAGATTGAGCGTGCCTGTTGCAACCTCCTGGCGCCTGATCTGCAGGATAGACTCTACAAGATCAGGGATAGTGTGTATCTTTGCAGTGCCGCATACAAAATCGAGATGCGGCAAATTTAAAAGCAGGCTCTTTCCATAATGCTCAGCCATGCATCCTACTACACCCATTACAATATTGGGTTTACTCCTCTTTAAGTGTGCATGCTGGCGCATATTATTCATGGCACGGTCTTCTGCATGCTTCCTTACAGTACAAGTATTGAAGATAATAACATCCGCATTATCCGCAGAATCTGTCCTCTTAAAACCCTTCTCTAGAAGGACCCCCATGATCCATTCGGAATCCCTCTCATTCATTTGGCAGCCAAAGGTCCGGATAAAGACCATGCGTGTTTTATGCGTTGATCTTTCATTCATGATTCATTATTACACATATGATGAGGTTAATTTGTATGGTCATTTAAGGTGTTTTTCGATCGCTTTTATCAACTCTTCGGGCTCTACGGGCTTGCGTAGAAATTCATCTATCATTCCTTCAGCCGCTGCTTCTAAAATGAGTCTCATCTCTTCTTCAGGCCCGTATCCTGTATATACGAGCGCCTTAAGATCAGGTTTTATCTTCTTCATCTCCTTAAATATCATGATGCCGTTTTCGTCTCCTTTTAAGACCAGATCCATAAGAATGAGATTAAACTCTTTATCCTGGACTTGCTTAAGTGCCTCGTTAGAGTTAGCGGCCGTAAAGACCTGATAGCCCTTTTCCGTCAATATGTCAGCTAAACCCTTAGATACATTCGCTTCATCATCTACTATTAAAATCTTCTTAGCCACAGTCGCTCTCCTTATCTGCTTTTTTTCTTAGCGATCTCACTAACAATATTCAGGGCATCTTTTGGATCAAACGGTTTATAAAGACAGGAATAGGCGCCTTTCTTAAGTGCCTGCCCTACTAAATCCTTCATCTCCTGCCGATAAGCAGTTATTATCACTGCCGTAAGTTTAGGGCTAATCTCTTTGATAGCCAAATAGGTCTCAAGGCCATTTAAGACAGGTAGCTTCATATCTACAAATATTATGTCCAAGGGCCTCTCCTTGGCTATATCTACAGCCTCCTGGCCATCACTAGCCAATGTCACCACGTATCCCTTATGCTCTAAGACATCTTTTAGAGTATTCCGCGCATTGACATCATCATCAACTATCATAAGTAATGCTCCATTTTCTTTAGATGTCTCGATCATATTTATAACCTTATCTATGTCCAGCGGCTTATGTAATACTCCATAAGCGCCTTCCTTTAGGGCATCCTTAATCAAATCCTCCACAGAATAAGCGGTCATCATAATTACGGTAGCTTTAGTAGATATCTTTTTTATTCTTTTAAATACTTCCACACCATTCATGGCCGGAAGCTTTATGTCCAGCAGAATAACATCAAAAGCAATCTCTTTAACCTTTTTGAGGCCATCCGCACCATTATCTACAGCAATCGCTTCATAACCCTTTTCGTTTAGAATATCCAATAGACCCTTAGCAAATGGGATATCATCATCTACAATTAACACACGAGTCTTCTTTGCCATCTTAGACCTCCTATGTATTGAGCGGTAATTTTACAGTGAACTTTGTTCCTTTCCCAACTTCACCTTCTGCATTAATAGTACCTCTATGACCTTCGATATTACTCTGGCAAACCGGTAGTCCCAATCCAGTTCCATGGATTTTGGTAGAAAAGAGAGGTTCAAATATCTTATTTAGGTTCTCCTTTGAAATCCCTTCTCCTGTATCAGAAATATCAAGTTCCAGAAATTTATCTTTTGTAGTCCCTGTGATGGTAAGCATGCCTCCTTTAGGCATGGCCTGAATTGCATTTAGGATAATGTTAGAAAAGACCTGTTTAAGCTGCTCTCCATCAGCTGGAACTTGGGGTAAACTTTTCTTTAGATCTTTGGAAACTTTTATATTTTCTGGCACTTTGACTCTTGCCAGCGACCCCTCTATCACACCGTCAATATTGACCTTGGTTAACTGGGGTTCTTTTACTCGGCCAAATGTCAGGATATCAGTAATAATCCTATCTGAAATATTGACCTCCTCATCCAAGATATCAAGATGTTCTTTGATCTTTTTATCTTTCAATGCCTGGCCCAACTTCAGCCTTATGAAATAGACTGAATTCCTGATTGCGCCCAATGGGTTGCGCAGTTCATGCCCTACTGCACCACCCAATTTACCTAAAACAGCCAATTTTTCAGAACGAACCAGCTTGTCTTGGGCATCTTTCAATTCTATACTCTGTCTCTTTAAATCCATATAAGCTTTCTCTAGCTCAGTTGTCTTCTCCCGCTCAGCTGCTGCTGTTGCTGCTGCTGCTGCAAACTTCTTCTCTTTTTCCATGGAAATAGCCAGATTCTTAGTCATTTGGCTGAAACCTATTGCCAGATCTCCAATTTCATCGTCTGACTTAATATTCATTTTGGTGTCTAATTCGCCACTACCTACTTTCGCTACGGCATGTTTTAGCTCTACAATTGGTTTAGTAATAATCTTAGTGATAGTTAAGCTACTAGCAATCGCAATAATGAATCCTATAATAATTAAGCCCAGGGTAAAGGTATTGGCAATGGCGACTGATCTATTTGCTGCTCTTTCTGCTTCTATAAGATCTTTCCTGGTTAGAATTTGGACTTCATCATCCATTAGAGCATCCATATTTCTTCGAAGTTTGACAAATTCGTCCCGGCTTTCCCCTATGTTTTTATCCAGAGCCATAATCTCTTCGGAAAGCTTTGCGCTCTCTGCAAAAAGAGCTCCTATCTCTTTTGCCCATTGTCTCTCTTCGGCTGTAAGATCTAGGGTTATATATACCGCAAAAAAACGTTCGAAATCGTCTTCATCCTTTAAGACGCGCTCTTCATATCTAGTCTCATGGGTCCTTAAATATTCTCCTAAACCCTTGGCAATTCCATTGACATTAATTTCCATCTCCATGGCAGCTTCTAACTTCTTATATGCTTGAGGATCGGACTCTTTAATAGAAGCCTGAATCTTCTCATCCAAAAGATCATCCATTAAAGCGTGGTTTTTGTATAATATGTCTATCCTTCTATCCTGCTCGTCCTCATGTTTGATAATCTCACTCGCTATATCTTTAAACTTATTGTATTCTTCGGCAAGTTTTATACCCAGCTCTCTGCCTCTCTTTGTCTCTGCCAATTCATTGTACATCTTCTGGTACTTTAAAAAATCTGCAATATCTTTATCTATACGCTCCAAGTGTTTTGGGTCACGATCTTCCAGATAGCCTAAGAGACCGAAACCTGTACCGATCAAATTGATCTCCATTTCATAGGCAGCTGAGCTTGTGGGCTCTTCTACATCTATTATTTCTGCTAAATTTGCATTAATCCACCTAATCTGGGTATGAGTGACAAAACCCAATATTAAAAAGAGGCTCAAAAGAATACCGATCATGAGCCCTAGCTTTCTTCCTACCGTCAATTTCACTATTTTTCCCTCCTTGATAACTTATCTTATAGAATTGTATTATAAGTATACACTAATGATATTCAAATGTCTATTTGACGGATGTACACATTAGGTCTATTTTTCATATTAGAGATGCTTTCCATTCCTTATCGATCCATATGCCATTGATCTCTAAATTCAATCCCCAGGCCTTAATATTATCCATAGCCTTTTTTATCTGCTGAGAGTGCTCTTCTTTTATACAGGGATTCCCAGCACAATCATAATGGCCGACTATGAAGAGATGCTTTGAGCCATGTTTACTGCATGAGATCGATATCTTATTTTTGACAGATTCGATCTCATTGGTATCTTTACATTCGCTTAAAAGTTTATCCGGTCCCGGCACAGTAATCATATCCACATAATCAATACTGTAACGATTCTTAATAAATTCAGCTACCGACACTTGAACTCTTCCGTCTATACAATTTATCGCTGTAGCAAATTTGGATTTCATATTTTCAGTCCCCTTCCTATAAATAGTAAGCTGTTGCCCTTGCCTTTCCTTTTCTCTTTATAACCTTTGCTTTGGTCAGAGGCAAGGTAAGCTGGTTTACCCTTGCCCTGTTAACTTTCAAAAATTTACATAACTCTTTAGAGCCCAGTGATCCGTGCATATTTAATAGATTGATTAATTCCTCTTGTTTCGGTGAAATAGTTATCTTTCCTTGTCCGGAATAGGATAATTTATTTAC
>CAYLIX010000064.1:0-7933 GCA_964383775.1 uncultured Planctomycetia bacterium | reverse complement strand
TTATAATAGCTTTATCGTATTCCTCTCTAGTCTTAATGCCTTTTGGGCTTAAGACAAACGTCTCTATGCCAACATCCTGTGCGCGTTTTATAGCATGGGCATCTTTATTGTCCGATACAAGTAAGGCTATCTTAGCAGGTATATAGCCATCCTTTACCTTATCTATTATGGCTTGAAAGTTTGTGCCGCTTCCTGATGCAAATACAGCTATATTCACCCTCTCTTGCCTCCTCTTATCCTATTCTAATATAGTTTCTTTAAGGGGATATTAGTCTATCATACAGGTGGGATTACGTCAATGGTATCAAAACTTAAGGGATTCTACGTATAATTTCTTAAAATCTGTCTCCTGGCCAAGCGAAACATGTTTAGCTATCCTTAATATTGCTTCTATCCTGGTCGTTACAGCCCCTCTATCTCGCACAAATAACTCTACCCCTCTTAACGCACCGCTTTCAAGAACCTCTATCTTGTCTGGCAGTACGTATTCAGGTACTATGCCCACTCTCCTGGCATTCTTCTTATTAAGGTATGCGCCAAAATTGCCTGTTATGATGAACCTTGATATATCCTGTCTGGACCGCTTTTTCAATAGCTTAAACCCTGCAGAGAATGTCGCCTTTGCAAGCTGGACTTGCCTAACATCTTCACCGGATATATAGATATTCTGCTCTCCTTTATGGATCATAAAGTCTTCCTTGATCGCCCCTGAAGCATTTATGATAGACTTATTCAGCAATATAGCCGTTATATCAACGAGTGCGCTTCCGCATATGCCTTGAGGCTCAATCCCTCCTATTACATTGAATGATAGATCATCCTTGATCTTCTCTATCGCTCCATTCACTGCCCTCATGCCGCAGCTTGTATGCCACCCCTCAAACGCTGGCCCGGCTGCACTTGACGCAGCGTAGATATGGTCCCTGTTTCCGAGTAATATCTCGCCATTGGTGCCTATATCAATACAATCGGATAGATCCATGCCTGATGCAAGTATCACTCCCAATGCATCTGACCCTACAAACCCGCCTATGTTAGGAAGAAATACAAAACTACACTCCTCACTTGCATCTATGCCAATCTCTTTGGCCCGTTTCTCTACAAAGCCCTTCTCTTTTGGCTCATATGGCGGGACAGCCAGATCATCCACTGGCAGCGAAAGCAGAAAGTAATACATCGCAGTATTCCCTACAGCCGCTATCAGAGATATATCCTGCTTTGCAATGCCTGCTATTGTTATGAGATTATCAATAATATAGTTTATTGAGGAGGAGAGTTTCTTCTGCAGTTTATCCAGGCCGTCTCTACTTTTCAGGGAGAGATTGATACGGGTTATTATATCGTGGCCTAAAGAGAGCTGTTCATTTAAGCAGGCGAATTCAGCCTTTGTGCTCTTATCATTACAGTCTATAAGACTCGCTTGTATAGTAGTAGTGCCTATATCCAGGGCAATGGCAAAAGGTCTTTGCAATATTATCCACCGATTACTTCATCTACGCGTTTTGCCAGTTCTCGTTCAGGTACGGCACCACTCAACCGGGATACTTCTTTGCCGCCCTTGAAGAATATAAAGGTTGGTATATTCATTACTCCCAGCTCTGTAGCCATGGTGCGGCTATCATCTATATTGATCTTTGCCATCTTTATCTTGCCCTGGTATTTTTCAGCTACTCTCTCTACTATAGGCCCCATCATCTTGCATGGCCCGCACCAGCTAGCCCAAAAATCTACCATTACAGGAATGTCTGCTGATCCTATTGTCTCTTTAAAATTACCGTCGGTTAATTCTAGTACTAAATTACTCATTACTTCTTTCCTCCATTTACGTTATCTTTACTATCACTTTTGTAGGGCACTTTTCAATCACCTTATTCCAATCCATATCAGCGCCCGCCTTCTTATAATTGACTACTGCGATATTATCCTTTACTTCAAATATGCCTCCGGATAGTTTTTCGCATATCTTGCATGCTATGCATCCTACGCCGCATACCTGCCTTACTTTCGGACCCTTGTCTTTGGAACTGCATGCAACGGCTGCAAACTCCTTATCCTTGAAGGATTCTACACTAAAGAGCATGCGCGGGCAAGCCTTTACGCATTTACCGCATGATGTGCACATTGTAGAGTCTATAACCGGCAACCCTTCTGCCATCTTTATTGCACCAAATGGACATACATCTTTGCAGTCACCATATCCCAGGCACCCATATTCGCATGCCAGGCCACCGTCAAATATCCTGGATGCAGCCTTGCATTCCTGGATCCCTTTATAATCGGCAAGTACTTTTCTCTGAGTACAATCAGCATTACAGTGTAGCACTGCCGTAGACTTTATAATAGCGCACTTATCCCTTCCCAGAATACCTGCAAGTTTTACATTCGTCGATTCACCACCGGGAAGACACCCTGTAATAGGTGCTTCATCTCTACTCAATGCCTCTGCAAACGAATGGCAACCTGCATACCCACATGCCCCACAATTCAGGCCTGGTAAGGCTTCTTCTATGCACGCTATCTTGGGGTCTTCTGCTACAGCAAACTTCTTATCTGCCACAGCCAATACCATAGCAAAGAAGATGCACAAGCCTACCATACTGATTATCGATATAAAAATTTCCATCATATTATGAGGAGATGAGCCCTCCAAAACCCATGAATGCCAGTGCCAGCATGCCTGCTATTATCAATGTTATACCTGCCCCTTTGATAGATTCAGGCATATCTGCAAATTCCAGTTCTTCTCTTATGCCGCCCATGATCACTAATGCGAGTGTAAACCCAACCCCTGCCCCGAATCCAAATACGACCGACTCGATAAAGGCATAGTTTCTTAAGGAGGCGAAGAGCGCCAATCCCAGTATTGCGCAGTTTGTGGTAATGAGCGGTAGATATATACCCAGTGTGCGGTAAAGCCCAGGAGAGATCTTCTTTATAAACATCTCCACTATCTGCACCAGACTTGCAATGACCAGGATAAATGAGACATACTGAAGATATGGCAGATTAAACTTTATCAGGATAAAATGGTTTATCAGCCATGTCATGATCGCTGCAAGGGTCATTACAAAGGTGGTAGCAAGCCCCATGCCAAATGCACTCTCTATCTTCTTGGATACGCCTAAGAACGGGCATATACCTAAAAAATAGGTAAGTACAAAATTATTGGTAATGGCTGCAGCTATAAATATCAGTATAAGATTCATGGTTTCTTCTTTTGCTGGTTCGATATAAGATTAAATAATCCCACTAGCAGGCCCAAGGTAATGAACGCGCCTGCAGGTAATACCATTATTACCCACGGCTGAAACCACTCGCCCATTATACCTATGCCAAATATAGAACCAAAGCCCAGAAGCTCTCTTATGGAGCCTAGTATAACTAATGCCAATGTAAAGCCGCACCCCATCCCAAGTGCGTCGAATATTGAGCGTGCAGGGGTATTCTTTGACGCAAAGGCCTCTGCCCTGCCGAGTATGATGCAGTTCACTACTATAAGCGGCACATATGGGCCCAGGGCCTTGCTAATTACAGGAAAGCGCGCCTTTAAAAAATAGTCTGCTATAGTAACGAATGTAGCTATGATGATCGTATAGGTAGCTATCCTGACCTCATACGGAATGAGCTTGCGAAATATAGAGACGATAAGGCTGGAACATGTAATGACAAATATCACGGCAACACCCATGGATAGACCGAATATTGCCTTAGTAGTTACTGCAAGCGTAGGACACATCCCGAGCAGTATTACAAATACTGGGTTTTCATTCCAGATACCCTTTATAAAATCTCTGTATAGTGCCTTCACCTTATTTTAGGAGCTCCACTATTCTTTTGATCTTTTCGTTTAGGATGCTATCTACGCTCTTTGATGTTATGGTAGCGCCTGTTATAGCATCACACTCTATCTGAGGAAAGATGGGCTTATTTGCAAATTGTTCCTTAAATTTATCTGTGGCTATCTCTCCACCCAGTCCCGGTGTCTCGACAGATTCCAGTACCTCTATGCCATACATTGTCCTTAAGTTTTTCTTTATGGCTGCGATCATCTTTATATTACCCTGATAGCCTTGTCCTTCTGCTATGAAGGCATATCCTATAATGCGGTCTCTCTTATCATATATCTTAAATATCTCTTCACCATTCTCTCTAAGCACTTCATGTGTTGCAGCCTTTGGTACGATCTTAAATATCGCCTTTTGCGGCCCTTTTGCCTGATTTGCCTCTATAAAAGGGGCGGTATACTTATAGACACCTACCAGGGAGAGGCCTGAGAAGAGACCTACGAGAGTCAATACGACCACCATCTTAATGGGTTTTGTCATCTTACTCTTCCTCTACGGCTAAAGCCGAATCTTTTCTGTCTTGAGTATTTATTAATAAGGGGTGTTATGCCATTCATAAGGAGTATTGCATACATTACCCCTTCAGGCAGCCCGCTCCATATTCTCATCACTATTACCAGGATGCCGCATCCTATGCCAAATACCCACCTGCCTTTTTTAGTGACTGGGCTCGTTACAGGATCTGTTGCCATAAATAAGGCGCCGATGAGCATCCCACCTGACAAGATATGCATGAGTGCATCCGGATACAACGCAGGATTCAGCATATGGAGTATGCTTGCAAAAATGGCGCTCGTAATAAGAAAGCTTAAAGGTATTCTCCAGTCTGCATACTTTTTAATGAGCAGGTATCCCCCGCCTATTAATAATGCTATGGCCGATGTCTCGCCAAGGGATCCTGTGACATTTCCTAGGAATAGGTCCATATATGGCGTAGCAATATGTTCAAATTTTGCCAGGCCTAAGGGAGTGGCCTGCGTCACTGCATCTAGTGTAAATGGTGCAATCCATTTCGTAAGTATAGTAGGAAATGCAGCCATAAGAAATGCCCTGGAAAGTAGCGCTGGATTGAATATATTAAATCCTAACCCTCCAAATAGCTGTTTGCCCAGTCCTATGGCAACTAGACTGCCCAGCATACACATCCAGACTGGTGATGCAGGCGGTAATACCATTGTAAGTAGAAGCCCTGTGAGCACTGCACTGCCATCTTTAATGGTTATAGGCCTCTTCCTTATCTTCTGCGCTAATGCCTCTACTAAACATGAGCTTACAATACAGGTAATTATCACTTTTAATGCAAGGAGCTTAAAGAGTATAAGACTTGCTATCACAGCAGGCAGCAATGCTATGCTTACACCCCACATAATCCCTGGCACAGTAAGTTTGCCAAGAATATGAGGAGAGCTCGAGATAGTAAGGTTATGCTTCATGCTGCCCTCTTCGATTTTGCAAGTTCATTCTTTCCTATCCTTATCCATTGTAAAAGCGGGATCTTTGATGGGCACTCATATGAACATGCCCCGCATTCAACGCAGTCCTCTATATTATATGAAACAGCATCCTCATATCTGGATTTTTGTATAAGGCGGGAGATATCAGTAGGGATCATATTCATAGGACAGATGTCTACGCATCTTGCACACCTTATGCAGGGCTGCTCAACATCTTCATCTACATCAAAGCTTGATAAGAATAGTATGCCGCTCGTTCCCTTTATAATGGGCGCATCAAGGCTCGGCTGTGCTATGCCCATCATAGGGCCGCCAGAGATTACTTTATATGTATCTACTTTAAGACCGCCGCATATATCTATGAGGTCTCTTACGGGAGTGCCTATCCTTACCCTTAGATTAGCAGGTTCTCTTATTGCACTGCCTGATACTGTGAGGACCCTCTCATATAATGGTTTGCTATTATATATAGCTTCATATATTGCATATGCAGTGCCAACATTGGATACTATGCACCCTACATCAAACGGCAACCCGCGCGGGGGCACCTCTCTATTGAGCATGGCCTTTATCAGGTTCTTTTCTGCGCCCTGTGGGTACTTGGTCTTGAGCAAGACTATCTTTGTATTGCGTAAAGATCTATCGAGCGCTAATGCAGCATCGCGCTTATTGGACTCTATACCTATATAGGCATTTGCCGCACTTGTGGCCTTTAGAATGATCTGGAGGCCTTTGAGTATTTCGTCCGGCTTTTCCAGCATGAGCTGGTGATCACATGTAAGGTATGGCTCGCACTCTGCGCCATTTAATATGACTGCGTCTATTGGCTTCTCTTTTGGCGGATTGAGCTTTACATGCGTAGGAAATGCTGCCCCGCCCAATCCCACTATGCCTGCTTCCTTTATAATAGCCCTTATCTGGTCAGCAGAGAGATCATCTATATTCTCTCTCGCCTTTACAGATTTATCCAGCTGGTCCTCGCCATCTGACTCTATGGTTATGGCATTGTAATTTCCGAGAATGGGATGAGGGTTTATGCCTATTGCCTTTACAGTACCTGATATTGATGAATGGATAGAGCTTGATATGAATTTATCTGATGTAGCTATTACCTGGCCCCTCTTTACATGCTGGCCAATCTTGGCTATTGGGCTGCAAGCGCCGCCTGTGTGCTGGAGAAGGGGCATCACAATCTTTTTAGGGATTGGCACAGCCTTTATAGGCTTATTGATCGTCTTGGATTTGTGCGTTGCGGGATGTACTCCGCCTCGGAATGTCTTCATCGCACGATAATTCTATTATAAAGAAGGGCTTTTGTCAATAAACACTTGACACCTGCTCTAACCTATTATAAAATTGAATTTGAAGGTTATTTAGGAGTTAGATATGGCTAAGAAGATGCGTTGTTGTACACAGTGTCAGGTCTACTGGACTTGCGAAACCAAATGGTATCGGGGCGAAAGAGGCGAAGAGAATATCTGCTGCAATATCTGCAATTTTTATGAAGACTGCCTGGATAAGCTCAGCAAGGAAGGTAAGAAGGAAGTTCGTAAAGAGAAGGCAGCCAGATAGCTAGTCTCGTTTCATTCCACTCAGCACAAGCCCTACCAATCCAAAGCCAGCAAATAGAAGCCCGCTTGCCAAGAGTGTCCACATCTTTCCTATGACCCCTGCCAGGGAGCTTGCTAAAAACATAAAGGCAAGCATACCTATGTTCATTATGATCCCGAGAGAACTGAAGATCCTGCCGCGCATATTCTCATCTATATTCTCGTGAACTATCGTATTTGCAGATATGGCTATAGGCGAGATGACTATGCCCACTATCAGCATTAATATGCCTCCCACGATAAATGAGGCTGTGGCCTGGAGCGCAACGGCAAAGACCCCAACCATTAAACCGCTTGCAAGTAGTGATAAATATATGGCCTTCTCTTTTGAAAAACGGCTGCCCATCTTGCCATAAAAGTATGAGCCAAATAATAGCCCCACGCATAAGAATAGGCCGAACAATCCTACGTCCTTTGTCATGGATCCCATGACCTCCTGCACAAATACAACGGAGACTACATATACTGCACCTACCATCGATGTAAGCAGAAAGAGTACGTATATGACAAACCTCACCTTTGTGCCGGAGAAGAGGTACTTTATCCCCTCTTTAAGTTCATGGATAAAGGACGTCCTTATAGCTTCTGTTAGTTTCTGCTTTATGCCTGTTGATCTTTTCTTGAGGTCTCTTCTCGATTTATATATTACGAATGATATGCTGAGAGCCGATAGCATATAGACAACTGCATTAAAATACGCGGTCTTTACCACGCCTATCATCTCTACAATTATCCCGCCTATGGTAAGGCCTGCTACTCCACCGCCTATGCTCGCTATCAGGCCTATAGAGTTGGCAAGGAGCAGTTTATCCTCGCCTACAAGATCAGGTATTATGGCAAATTTTGCCGGCAGAAAAAAGCACGCGCACATAAAGATGGAGAAGATAGCCACATAGATGGGTATAAGCTGGTTCGTTGCTAAGAATAACGGCAGGGTAAGGACAATGCTCGAGCGCAGTATATCGCAGACTATCATCGTCTTCTTATTATTGAGCCGGTCTACCCACACCCCGGCTATAGGACT
>CAYLIX010000063.1:0-8073 GCA_964383775.1 uncultured Planctomycetia bacterium | reverse complement strand
TTTGCGCCTTCATGGGGTGGTGTGTAGCCTTTTCTAAGGACAATGCCTTGGGCCTTATGGCATTCAATAGCAGGGAATTGAGTATCTTCATCTTCATGTGGTCAATGACTCCTTTGAGATCGTGTATCTGTCCAGTGCCTCATCTACGACATTTATACCCAATCCAGGGCCGCTTATAGCCTTGACCATGCCACCCCGCGTTATCGTCATGTCCTCCTCTGTCACGTCCTCTCTCAATAGATGTCTGCCGTATGATCCTTCGCAGAAGGTGACGTCTCTTAATACGCTGGCAAAGTGCCATCCCGCTGCTGATAAGACACCGCTTTCACCTACCTGGCACCCCAGCTGAAAACTGATCCTGTTGTCCCTGGCAATCTTTGCTATGCTTAAAGAGTTTAAGATACCTCCGCACTTGGAGATCCGTATGTTAAAACCATCACATGCCTTTAGCCTTACGAGTTTTTCAACATCTTCTATGGAGCAGATGGACTCATCCGCAATAATAGGCTCTTCTACAGCGTCGCTGACTGCTTTAAGCCCTTTATAGTCATCCGCCTTTACAGGCTGCTCCACTGCGCTTATGTTAAAGCGCCTCATCTTTTCGATCATTCTTATGGCTTCATCGCTATCCCATGCGCAGTTTGCATCGACTCTTATATTAACATTCCTTCCGAGGATAGACCTCGCAGTACTGAGCCTGGCAATGTCATCCCCTATCCCTACCTTCATCTTGACAAATTGTATACCAAATGCCTTAAAGAGAAGGCTCTTATTTATAACGCTCAGTATAGATTCTGCGCCTATAACGCCACTATATTGAATGGAGTTATTAAAACGCCTTCCAATGATCGAGGTTATGGGAAGTTCAAAATACTTACCATATGCATCAAGGAGCGCTAATTCTAATGCACAGTTGGCAGCACCTTGTTTAATTCCCAATCCCTTGATCAATGCCGGGGTCTCTGTATAAGACCTTGGATAGTGTCCCAGGACAAAACGTTTGATTACACTTCTTAGGGTATCTCTGACAGAGTCTATAGTCTCTCCTGTTACATATTCACGCGGAAGGGATTCGCCGTATCCTGTGGTACCGTCGCTTAGAGTAACCTTTACAAAGATGCTCTGGGACTCTTGTCTGGCAGTTATGGCATGTTTAAACGGCCTCTTTAGTCTTAGGCTCACATGCATTATGTCGACTTTTCTTATACGGCCGTTCAATTTTTAATCCTCTCTCTTATCCAATCTGCTATATACCCCACTATCTCATCCAGGTTTTCCTGAAATGGCAAGAAGTGACATGTACCCTCAAATACCTTTATCGTCTTATCGCGCACAGCGAGTCTGTTATGCCATGCTGCAACCGCATCATTATCTACGATCTTGTCATCCCCTGCCAATACAGTTAACATGGGAAGGTTTGTCTTGTTAATCTTCTTGCCCAGATAAAGATCCATAAGAGTAAGCTCTTTGTAAAAACGGGCCGTAAGATAATGGAGCTTTAGCGGATCGGCCTTCATATAATCTATATACCGGGCATTAGTCGTAAACATATCATCTCTAAGCGGTATACCCATTCTCCTTTTGGGAGATAGAAATGAGCCCAAAAGGACCTCTATTTTCTTTAATGGTGTAAGCGTCACTTTAGTCTTAATAGCTGGAGAGACGAGGATAAGCCCATCTATAGATCCGGGCTTATAGCCCGTGTAATCTACTGCAAACCTTCCGCCCCCGCATATACCCATAAGATATATCTTCTTTTTAGGATGATCTCTCTTTATCAAGAGCACAATATCCTCTATGTCGTTCATCCAAATCTTAAAATTATCTATATGCCCCTTCTCCTCTTTTGAGAGGCCTGAGCCGCGCCTGTCAAATGCGTAAACATGAAGACCTCTCATCTTTAGTCTTTGGGCCATATCCTGGAACCATCCCATATGACTCTCAAGTCCATGCATGTACAGGATGGCATCACCCTCTGCGCTCCATACATTACAGGGGATATCCACCCCATCCCTCGCCTTAAGATCGCATCTAGACATATATTAGATCCACTTTACTGTATCACTTTTTCTTGGAGGTGCAGTCCTTGTTTCATCGGGATATCCGAATACCATGAAGATCGGAAAACTGTAATATCCGGGTAAATTAAACCGCTCTAACAAGAGTTTCTTTGGTATGGCCCTGCCCCTTCCTATGAAGCAGCTGCCAATACCAAGAGAGTGAGCCATAAGCGTCATATTCTCTCCTGCCAGACAGGCATCCTTATTAGTCTCCTTGAGCCTTGCGTCAGCTGCTATGGCTATAACGAGCGGTGCATTATAAAATATGGTATCCTCCGGAGAGTGCACCGTCTTATTTATGGCGCCTATGACCTGCGGGTCTTTAAGGTCGTTTGAAAACCATCTTAGAATAGGGACCAATTTATGCAGGCATTTTATATTTTGCCGCGCTGCCATGGATAGTTCTTCTATCAGCTCTCTGTTATTTATGACTATGAATTTCCAGGGCTGTCTGTTTAAGGCGCTCGGAGCAAAGGTGCCTGCCTCTACTATCTTTTCGATTATATCTTTTGGTAGAGGGTCTTTTTTAAATTTTCTTATAGAACGGCGTGTCTTTATATTCTCTATTATGGCGTTTCCCATTAGATACCAGCCTCCTCCATCCATGCCTTTGTCTTCAAAAGCCCTTCTCTCATATCAATCTTTGGATTGTAATTGAGGTCGTCTCTTGTCTTGCCTATATCAAAGTTCAGGTTAAGGCTTAAAAATTTTATCCTCATCTTATTTATATACGGCGCTTTTTTGGCATGCGTAAGCCTTGCAATAAATTCTAATATCTCGCATGCAGTGTAGGCGATTGGTTTTGGTATATGTTTAGTAGGTCTCTTTATATTCCAGACATCAGATATAAGATAGACAACATCTTTTATGGACATACCGCTGTCATTGGTGACATTATAGAGCTGGTTTATGGCCTTATCCGAATTAGATGCCTCCATCACTACATCAGCCAGATTCTCTATATAGACCATATTCACCTTGTTATCGCCGCTTCCTATAAATGAGAACCTGCCATTCTTTAAGAACTGCACCATCCGCGGTATAAGCTTTGGATCGCGCGGACCAAATACAAAGCCCGGCCTCACTATAGTAAATGGGAGATTGCGTTCTTTACCGTATCTTTCTACAAGCTCTTCAGAGTCTATTTTACTATCGGCATACGTCTCATTAGCGTGTATACGCGGCGCGCTCTCGGGTGTGCCATTGTGGTCTTTCACGCCCAGCACTGCGAGGCTGCTTATATAGATAAATCTCTTTATCTTCTCCTGCAGCGCTGCCTCTAAAAGATGCCTTGTGCCTTCTACATTTACCCTTCGCGCCTCATCCCTTGGCAGCCAATCACCTGTCATTGCAGCCGAATGAAATACCCTATCCATGCCCTTGAGTGCGGCGCGGATAGAATCCGGGTCTTTCATATCACCTCTATAGATCTCACAGCCTATGCTCGTAAGAAACTTTGTGTCACTACTCTTACGTACAAATGCCCTGACAGTTTCGCCATTCTTTATGAGCCGCTGGGCTATAAAACTCCCTATAAAACCTGTTCCTCCTGTAACAAAATTTTTCATAGATTCCCCTCTTTATCCGTAGTCCTCTTCTTTGCCCGTCCCATGGAAAGTAGAAGCGGGGCAAACCAGTTGAACCTCTTCTGCACCACCTTATCAAAGCCCGTTGCAAGGAGCATCTCTCTTAGCTCTCCCTGATTAAGGTGATTGACATCTTTCTCAACCAGTGCCACTATACCGAATACTATACCACCCATAAAACCTTCGCGGCATCCGTCTATTATCATTACATGGCCGTCATTCTTCAATACCCTGCGCATCTCAAATAATGCCTTGCGCTGATCCGGGTAGTGATGAAAAGAGCTTCCGCAGGTTATTATGTCAAAGGTATTCGACTCATATGGAAGCTTCTCAACGTCGCCATGCGTAAAGTGTATCTCATCCTGCTTGAGCTTTGCCTTAGCCTTCTCTATCATATCCTTGGATAAATCTATGCCGTGTATCTTCATTCTCTTATTTGTATCTGACAATCTGAATGCAAACCTGCCTGTACCGCAGCCCACATCGAGTATCCTCGTATCATCTTTTAAAAAAGGCGCCATCTCGCGAAGAAACATATCATGGGACGCATTGAATATCAGATGATTCAATATGGTCTCATCATAAGAACGCGACCAATCATCAAATCTCTCACTATGCCTATCCTTGATCTCCTGGCTCATATTACTTCCCTCCCAATACCTCTTTTGCTATTATCAATAGATCCTTGTCATTTATGATCTTCTTTGTCGCGGCCAGATCTTTAAAGCGCCTGTAGAGCTCATCTATGGACTCTTTGTGAGATGCCTCAGGTAATTTGATATTCATGCGCCTCAGTCTATCCAGCAATGCGTGTTTACCAGAATGCCTATCGAGAATGATCTTCGTCCCAGACTGCCCGACATCCTCAGGCTTCATGATCTCATAAGTCTCTCTATCTTTTAAGAGCGCTGCCTGATGTATGCCTGCTGCCGTTGCAAAGACATTCTCTCCTACGATCGGTTTATTCGAAGAGACACTAAGCCCTGTAAGCTTTGCAACCAGCTTACTAGCGTTATAAAGCTCTTTTGCATTTATAGAGGTCTTCATGCGATAGTATTCACTTCTTGTCCTTAATGCCATCACTACCTCTTCCAAAGATGTATTGCCTGCGCGCTCTCCAATGCCGTTTATAGTGCACTGCACTATATTGACGCCGCTCGTAATGGCAGCCAATGTATTGGCCACTGCAAAACCCAGGTCATTATGAAAATGGGCCGCAAGGAATGCCTTATCCAGATTGGGGACGTTCTTTCTTATCCCGTATATTACATTCTTGACCTCATCCGGAGTCATCCGGCCTACTGTATCGGTAAAACCTATAACAAGCGCGCCTGAATCTATGGCCTCTGTATAGACTTTATACAAGAAGGTGGGTTCTGTCCGCGATGCATCTTCCGGGCCAAAGGCAACGCTCTCTGTAAACTTCTTTGCATATCTTATTGAGTCGGTTATTACTTTTAGCGCTTCATCCTGGTTCTTCTGGAGTGAATGCTTAAGGAGCATAGGGGAAGTAGCAGCAAATAATGCCAGCCCCCATCTACGCGCGCCCTTTAAGGCCTCTCTTGCGCAATCGATATCTTCTCTCTTGCAGCGGCAGAGCGCAGTTATGACCGGTCGTCTTATATTATTGGCTATTGTCTTTACAGCCTCAAAGTCCTCTTTGGATGACACTGGAAACCCAGCCTCTATTGAATCGACTCCGAGTAAATCCAGTTGACGCGCGATCTGCAGTTTCTCATCCACATTGAGGCTCGCCCCTGGCGCCTGTTCGCCATCGCGCAGTGTTGTATCTCCGATGAAGACCCTATTCCTCGTCTTCATCATCTTGATCAATATGTTCTTTACTGCGTCTTTGAAGTGCATCTTTTATAGACCTTTTTTATGAGTATCCATTCGCCCAATTCATTCTTGTCAAAGACTGCATGGCCGATCCATTGCAATAGGTATCCATTAAATAGATTAAGGAGCCCTACTTGCCATCTTCCCGTAAGGATCTGGTAGATCCCAAAGAATGCAAGCGGGACTCCTATTATGTGCAGGATCCTGTTTACCACATTCCTGTGGCGCACAAGATAATCATCTATGAAAGCCTTTATCGCCTTTATCATATAGTTATATGAAATTATATCATATAACCTCCCTTATGGCAAATAAAGACCAGAAGCTATGTGCGGACGGTTGAGTGGTGGGTGAACTTTAGGGTCAGGTCATCGACTATGGCATATATGCAGGGTATGACTATGAGAGTAAGGGCCGTTGCAAATACAAGCCCCCAGACTATGGCCATGGCCATGGGTATGAGTATGGGGTCTCCTCCGCCTATGCCATAGGCAACCGGCATAAGACCGAATACAGTCGTTATGGTCGTCAGTAACACTGGGCGCAGGCGTAATTGGCCTGCTTCTATCAGAGATTTCTGGCGCTCCACCCCTTTTTCTCTTAATCTATTTACAAAATCGACAAGCACTATGGAGTCATTGACAACAACACCATTTAAGCCCACTATGCCTATGATCGCCAGGAAGCTGAAGGGTTCGCCATGGAGCATAAACATAAAGACGACTCCGATTATCCCAAAGGGTATTGCAAGCATGACTATAATCGGCTGTACCAATGACTTGAAGTTGGTCGAGAGTATCATGAATACGAGTATAAATGCCAGGAGAAATGCCTTTGCCAGGCTCTTCATGGACTTTGCAGTCTCCTCCTGCTCTCCCCCGTATTTTACAGTATAGCCAGGGTACTCTTTTTCAATATCCTCAAATTCCTTCATAACGCGTGTATTCACTTCAAGGGACTTTATCTTCTCGGCATCTACATCTGCCTTTACGTTCACTACCCTCTTACCGTCGAGATGCCCTATGCCGAATACACCCTGTCTCTTATCGAGCCTTGCCACGTTCTTAAGCGGTATAAGATTCCCGAGTGTATTGGGTATCAATACTTTATCGAATGCCTTAAAATTATTTCTTTCATTTTCTCTGAACCTTACGAGCACATCTATCTCTTCTGCCGCCTTCTCTCTCTTTATAGAGGTGGCTATACCACCCTCAAAGGCATTTCGTACTGCACTTGCAATAATTCCGACATTAAGATACGCCCTCGTCGCTGCATCCTCATCTACTACGATCATCACCTCTTCTTTGCCTGGTTCATAATCGTCGTTTATATCTGTAACGCCCTTTATAGTGGCAAGGTATGCCTTAAATTTATCCGCGATCTCCTCCATCACTGTATATTTTTCGCCCCTTATCTTTATAGCGAGAGGCTTTCCTACGGGCGGGCCATGCTTTACCTTTTCATAATAGAGCCTGTCAAAACCAGTAAAATCCTTCGTCTTATTTCGCATGTATTCGATTATCTCTGAGGCGCTCCTGTCTCTATCTCTATCCGGGGTAAGGTAGACGACGATCTGGGCAAGGTGGCTGCCGCGCCTGGCATAAGGATCTTGTGGGTCTTCAGCCATAATACCTATCTGCGTAATGAAGGAATCGACCTCTTCCTCGGGGAGCTTCAGAAGCTCTTTTTCGACCCTGGATATATGTTCGTTAGTCTTCTGGGTAGGCGTACCCAATGGAGCTTCAGCCCTTACATAGAAGATCTCAATGCCTCTGGAGCTAAAGAGCTCGAAGGGCATTACCTTGACTGCAAGAAATATGGTAAATAAGAAGAGTAAGAATACGCCCAGGCATACTTTATATCTATATTTTATTGCATTGTTCAACAACTTCGTATAAGAACTTAAGAGCTTCTTAAACCACGCCGTATCTTTCTTTGAAACAGGCTTGCCATCTTTATCCCTTTTTATCTTTACAAAATCGGCAATATGGCAGGGCAGGATTACAAATGCCTCAAAGACTGACGCGGCAAGGGCTATTATGATCACTACCGGAATATACTTTATAAACTTGCCCATTACTCCGGTCATCATCATAAGCGGCGTATAGGCTGCCATGGTAGTGAGTATAGTGGCGGTAACCGGTTTTATTACTTCGGTCGTACCCTTTATTGCTGCCTCTCTTGGCGCCATGCCGTTCTCTATGTAGCGGTAGCAGTTTTCAGATATTATGATGCCGTCGTCGACTATCATACCGAGCACCACAATAAGCCCGAACATAGTTATGAGGTTTATGGAAAGCCCCATAAAGCTCATTACTATAAATGTCGCAAGAAAGGCTATCGGTATCCCAAGGGCAGTCACCATGGCCACACGCCTGTTTAAGAATAGCAGCAGACTCGTAATAACAAGGATAAAACCTATGATGCCGTTATTCTTAAGCACATTAAGGCGTCTCCTTATATAGTAAGCCATGTCATCTACATACGCAGTCTTGAGTTCCGGCGGTGCAGCCTTCTTAAACTGCTCGAGCGTCTCTTTTACGCGTTCTACCACATCTATTGCATCTGCGGTTGACTTCTTTATGGTA
>CAYLIX010000062.1:0-8095 GCA_964383775.1 uncultured Planctomycetia bacterium | reverse complement strand
CTGTTATATAATTATCCGGAAGAACATGTTATGGTAGGATAAGGAGGTCACGAATGAGACAATTTGCAGTCATAGGTTTGGGGCGGTTTGGATTCAGTGTGGCAAAGACATTGAGTGAAAAGGGGCATCAGGTATTGGGCATAGATATTAATGAGGATACAGTACAGGACCTCTCTGAGATAGCAACACAATCCATATGCGCGGATGCCACAGACGAAAAGGCGCTCAAGGCTATAGGCATAGACCATGTAGACGTGGCCATAGTAGGGATGGGGGATGATATAGAGGCCTCCATACTTACGACCCTGATATTGAAAGAGATGGGTGTTAAGGAGATAGTCGCAAAGGCCGTGACCGAAGAGCACAGAAGGGTCCTCCAAAAGGTCGGTGCAACCAAGGTCATCGCACCGGAAAAGGATATGGGTATAAGGATCGCCAATGGTCTTACATCCCCCACAGTCATAGAGCATATTGAGCTCTCGGAAGATTCCAGCATAGCAGAAGTGATACCTCCGAGTGAATATTTAAATAAGAGCCTGAGGGATATTGATATACGCAAGAAGTACGGCCTGAATATAATAGCGATAAAGAAGAAGCTCAAGATCGTAACTAAGGGCGGCGACGTAAAAGAAGAACAGAAGATAAACGTTGCCCCGGAGCCCGGGGATACGATAAGAGAGGGCGATATACTGATAGTAGTCGGTACGAATGAGCATATAGAAGAGTTTAAGAAAAGGCGATAATGGAAAATAGATTTAAAAAGATCGAAGACGAGGCCTTAAGGGAGATCGAGCTGGCCAAGACCGGCGAGGAGCTGGAGGCTGCCAGGGTAAAGTATATGGGCCGTAAGGGGCTCTTTACAGAGCTCTTAAAGTCCATGAAAGACGTACCAAAAGAAGAGAGGCCTGCCCTGGGCCAGAAGGCAAACGCCTTAAAGGAAAAACTGGCGCGCTTCTTTGAATCTAAGGCCAATGCGCTCTCTAAAGATACGACCGCGAGAGAGGCGTCCATTGATATTACCATGCCGGGTAGCCACAAGAGGATACTCGGTCATAAGCACCCTATCACCAAGGTGATAGACCAGATCAACTCCATCTTCATAGGCCTAGGCTTTAAGATAGTGGAAGGCCCGGAGATCGAGACCGAGTACTATAATTTTGAGGCGCTCAACATACCGCTGGAACACCCGTCGCGCGATGTCTTCGATACATTCTATATAGACAGGCCAACGCTGCTTCGCAGCCAGACATCGACGGTACAGATAAGGATAATGGAAAAACAGAAACCCCCGTTGCAGGTGCTGGCCCCGGGCAGGGTCTACAGGCCCGATGCCGTTGACGCAAGCCATTCATTTATGTTTCATCAGGTGGAAGGCTTTATGGTGGATAAGGATATACGATTTTCAGATCTTAAGGGCACACTTACGCTCTTTGCCCGACAGATGTTTGGCAAGGATGCCAGGATAAGATTCAGGCCGCACTTCTTTCCATTTACAGAGCCCAGCGCAGAAGTGGATGTATCATGCATAATGTGCCAGGGCAAGGGCTGCCGTGTGTGCAGTTATAAAGGCTGGCTCGAGATATTGGGTGCAGGCATGATAAACCCAAAGGTCTTTAAGGCAGTAGGGTATAACCCTGAAGTATGGACCGGTTATGCATTTGGTATGGGGGTAGAGAGGATAGCAATGCTTAAATACGGCATAAATGATATCCGCCTTTTCTTTGAAAACGACTTAAGATTCCTGAGGCAATTTTAAAATATGAAGATACCATTCAGCTGGTTAAAAGATTATGTAGAGCTCGGCAATACCCGCCCGGAAGAGGTGGCGGAGAGGCTTACTATAGCAGGGCTCGAGGTCGTCTTAATCGAAAAGATAGGCAGTGATTCAATATTCGATATAGAGATTACGCCGAATAGGCCTGATTGCTTTAATATGGTAGGCATTGCCAGGGAAGTGTCGGCTGCATGCGGTAAGAGATTTAAACCGCCGAAGATCAAAAAGATAAAACCTACATTCAAAGCCAAGCCCACAGTCCAGATAAAGGATAAGGCCCTGTGCCCTCGTTATACAGCGAGGATCATAAAGGATGTCAAGGTAGGGCCATCACCAAAATGGCTGGTAGAGACCCTGGAGAAGATGGGCCTTAGGTCAGTAAATAATGTGGTCGATGTGACCAACTACTGCCTCTTTGAGCTAGGCCAACCCACGCATGCATTTGATTACGATAAGTTAAAGGGAAAGATTATTGCACGACGCGCATCCAAGGGTGAGAAGATGCTCATGATAGATGGCAGGGAGCGCGCGCTTAGCCCAGAGATGCTCGTAATATCCGACGAAGAGAAGGCGATCGCGCTCGGCGGAGTAATGGGCTCAAAGGATACAGAGGTTACAAACGCAACAACGAACATACTCTTTGAGAGCGCATATTTTAATCCCGTATCTGTAAGAAGGACATCAAGAGGCCTTGGCCTTATCTCAGAGTCATCATACAGATTTGAAAGATCAGTCGATATGGGGATGGTGCCGCTTGCTTCAGACAAGGCATGTAGTATGATAATGGATCTATGCGGAGGCAAAGCAGGACCAATAGAGGACAAGGGAAAGGCTACTCCAAAAGAGAAGAAGATCCCACTTAGGACAGATAGAGTGGAGAAGGTGCTGGGGCTGAAGATACCGACTAGCGCGATCAAGAGAATACTCTCTTCGTTGAGATTGGGCGTAAAGCTAATGGGTAAGTCCAAAATGATCGTTAATGTACCCAGTTTTAGACAGGATTTAGCAGGTGAGATAGACCTCATCGAAGAGGTAGTACGCATATACGGATACGACAGACTCCCCTTAACCATGCCAAAGGTAGTGGGTCATTCAGAGAGGATAGGCCACACAAGAGAGGTGTCAGATATAGTACGTAATGCGCTTGTGTCACTGGGTGTGGATGAGGTGATAACCTATAGCCTCATATCAAAGAAGGATCTCGAGGACGTTACCTCGTTTGATGACAAGAAAATAGTAGTAGTAAAGAACCCGCTTAGCATAGAGCAGGAGATCATGAGGCCGAGTATTATCCCTGGCATCCTGGGCGCAGCCTCATGGAACCTGAACAGGGGCATGAAGGCCTTCTCTATATTCGAAGTGGGCAGGATATATCTGAAAGAATCGAGAGAGTTAAAAGAGAAAGAGACCCTTACTATGGCGTTTATAGGTAAGGGCGGGTTCTTTGACCTTAAAGGGGCGCTGGAGACACTCTTTGAAAGGCTCGGCATTGCAGAGGTCAGTTTTGATACAGGACCGCTGCCGGATTATCTGACAGGGCAAGGCGCATCTGTAAAATTTGGTTCAAAAATAATAGGTGCACTCGGCAAGATCGATAAAAAAGTATTGGATAGGTGTGATATATCAAGCAGCGTGGTCTTATGCGAGATCTCTCTTCAGGATTTACTGGAAGCGGCCAGGCTCAAGAAGAGATTCCACGCGATACCGAAATTCCCCTCTGCAAAGAGAGACATATCAATAATAGTCAAGAGAGGTACCCCTTACAGCAAAGTAGTAAAGGTGATAAAAGAGGCCGGCGGAGAGATGGTAAAGGGGCTTGAGTTATTTGACCAATATGTAGGCGTTCAGATCCCGCAGGGACACAAGGGATTGTCGTTTTCAGTAGAATATAGGTCTGATGACAGGACACTTACGGATATGGATATAAGCACACTGCATGCAAAGGTGAGCGGCGCATTGCTTGAGAAGCTGGGAGCGAAGATCAGATAACCCCGTACCATTCGCCGCGTTGCGGCTCAGGTACGGGGTTAAAAGAATCCCCGCCATGCCGTAGGAGTGCGAAAATTATGAACCCCGTTATTAAAAGTGGGTACCCTCTCCAGGTATCAATAAAGACGCCAGGAAGTTAGGTTCCCGATGTGGGTTTGTTGGCTCAAAATTATCGACTCGCCATTACGAACACAGCAGGGAATTTTTCCTATCTCAATTATACCATAAAATTATGGAACATTCAAGAAGGTGTGATATGGCAGGAGCATCTACAGAAGAGACCAAGATGAATAGAAAGGGATTGATACTGTTATCAGGAGGCCTAGATAGCACCCTTGCTGCACGGGTCATGCAAGAGCAGGGGATCGAGCTAGAAGCCGTGAATTTTCTCACATGTTTTTGCACCTGTACAAAAAAGGGGTGCAAGAACGAGGCAAGAAAGGTATCAGAAAATCTCAAGATAAAGCTGAAACTGATAAACGTAACGGATGAGTACCTGAAGATCATAAAAGACCCGGAACATGGCTATGGCAGTAACATGAATCCATGCATAGACTGCAGGATAGCCATGTTTAAAAAGGCAAAAGAGTATATGGGGGAGATAGGGGCATCTTTTATAATTACAGGTGAGGTTTTAGGGGAGCGCCCTAAGTCACAACGCCGCGATGCAATGCTCCTCATAGAAAAGAGGTCCGGGCTAAAGGGGCTCGTTGTACGCCCCTTGTCAGCAAAGCTATTGGAACCATCCATCCCTGAAGAGGTAGGTATAGTAGACAGGGAGATGTTCATGGATATAAGCGGCAGGTCCAGAAAACCGCAGATGAGCATGGCAAAAGAATTTGGTATAAATGACTATCCGTGCCCTGCAGGCGGATGCCTATTAACAGACCCTGGTTTTGCCAAACGCATGAAAGACCTATTGCAACATGATGAATTTACACTGGAAAATATAAGGCTATTAAAGATAGGGCGCCATTTCAGGATAGGCAAAGGCGCAAAGCTTGTAGTGGGTCGTAACAAGAGTGAAAATGAGCGGCTCCTTGACATGGCAAAAGAAGGCGATATCTTCTTTGATGCAAAAGAGATACCAGGCCCTATAGCTGTATTAAGGGGTAATGGCTGTGATCCAGCCCTGATAGAGAAGGCCTGTTCTATAGTATCGCGGTATTCGGATGGCCCAAAGCATGCAATGCCTGTAACATATTGGAAGGGGTCAAGGAGAGACACAAAAGAGCAGCTCGTAAGATCAATAGAAGACTCTCATTTGGATGAAATGCGCATCTAGAATGTAATTGAATACCATATAATATTGTGATAATATAATATGATAGAGACTGGCGTAGTAACCGATATAAAAGGAAATAAGCTCATTCTTAATATAAGACGTAGTTCCGCCTGTGGCAGCTGCAATGCATGCAAGGCTATTGATACAAGGCATATGAGCATAGCGCTCGATAATAACACGGCCGCGCGTATTGGCGATACGGTAAAGATAGAGATTGATGATTCCGCAATTGTCAAAGGCGCATTGTGGCTTTATGGTCTGCCGCTTGCAGGTCTACTCTTAGGGGTTATGTGCGGGCATATAATTACAAAAAGATTTATTCTGCCCATGCCTGAGGTGATAAGCGCTATCTCTGGTATTGCAGCCATGTCATTTATGGCTATAGTAACAGCGAGATCCAGGCTTAACAAAAGGTATGTGCAAAATCTTAAGGTGCTGGAGGTAAGAGGGGGAGCATTATGAGCAGACGATCTATTATAATGACGATAGCATTATTGATATTGGCGATCCTGGCATGGGGAGAGCTAAGATACGGGTTTGCAAAAGAGGAGGTGTACCTCTCTTTAAAGATACAGAAGAAGCTCGATACCGTGCTAAATAATCAGGCAGAGATAAAGAGATCGATCGATAGATTATCCAGGAAAGTGGACAAGCTAAGAAGAGGCAAATAGATAAGACGTGATCATAACAAGACAAAAAGCGCTGGAGACCATATTAAAGAATCTCGACGGAGATAACACTGTATTTATAGTAGGGTGCGGTGAGTGCTCTACAACGTGTAAGACCGGCGGAGAAGAAGAGGCGCTTAAAGTTAAAGGGCTTCTTGAAAAGGCCGGTAAGAAGGTTACCGGGTACGTAATCCCTAATGCGCCGTGTGTTGCAGGTCAGATAAAGATGGCGCTTGCAAAGAACAAAAAGGCAATAAAAGAAGCAGACTCCATACTGGTCCTGGCCTGCGGGCTGGGCATCCAGTCTGTAATGGAGAACGATAGAGACAAGAAGACCGTTCATGTAGGTTGCGACACACTCTTTATGGGAGAGGTGGATAAAGATGGTACCTTTCAGGAGAGGTGTTCTGCATGCGGAGAATGCGTATTAGAAGAGACCGGAGGTATCTGTGCTGTTACCCGTTGTCCAAAGGGGTTGTTAAATGGCCCGTGCGGCGGCACAGATAAGGGAAAATGCGAGGTTGATAAGGACAGAGATTGTGTCTGGACTTTGATATATAGGGCACTTGAAGAGAAGAAGAGGCTGCACCTCTTGAAAGATATACAACTTCCAAAAGACTACTCAAAGATGTCCAAGCCCCGCAAGCTTACCCTTCCTCCAGCCTCGTAGCAGATAATATACAAAGAGGAGAGGAAGATGAAGAAGATCTATCTAGATCATAGCGCTACGACCCCCACACATCCTGATGTGCTAAAGGCCATGCTTCCATTTTATAGCCAGATTTATGGGAATGCATCGAGCGTTCATAAGTTCGGCAGAGAGGCAAGGAAGGCGGTCGAAGGGGCAAGAGAAGATGTAGCTGCATTACTGGGTGCGCGTGATTCACAAGAGATCATATTTACAAGTGGTGGCACAGAATCAGACAACCTCGCCATAAGGGGCGTGCTCCATGCCCTGCGAAAAGATGGCACTCATATCATAACATCTTCCATAGAACACCATGCCGTATACAATACCTGCAAGTTTCTGGAGAAGAGTGGATGTGATGTAACCTATTTGCCTGTAGATAGATACGGCATAGTAGATCTAGATGCATTGAAGTCTGCTATTACAGATAAGACGATCCTGATAACGATCATGTATGCCAATAATGAAACCGGCACCATAGAGCCAATAAGAGAGATATCAAAGATCGCTAAAGAGAAGGGTGTGTATCTCCATACAGATGCAGTGCAGGCCGTAGGCAAGATGCCAATAGATGTAGAAGATTTAGGCGCAGACCTCATCTCCTTTTCAGCACATAAGTTCTATGGGCCTAAAGGGGTGGGGGGACTCTACATAAGAAAAGGCATAAATATCAACCCCATACAATTGGGCGGACACCACGAAAGAAATAAGCGCGCAGGCACGGAGAATGTACCGGGAATAGTGGGGCTAGGCATGGCAGCCAAGATAGCGGCCCGCGACATGGAGAAGGAGTCAAAGAGAGTAGTAGGCTTAAGGGATAGGCTGCAGAAGGGCATTGAAAAGAATATTAAAGAGGTAAGATTAAATGGCCACCAGGAGATGCGCTTGTCAAATGTATGTAATATGAGTTTTGAATATTTGGAAGGAGAGTCGATAATATTGAACCTTGATATGGAAGGTGTGGCAGTCTCTACAGGCTCTGCATGCACATCCGGTAGTCTCGAACCGTCGCACGTGCTTACTGCCATGGGTATATCAGCTCAGACTGCACAAGGCTCAATAAGATTTTCATTAGGTAGGATAAATACTGCAGAAGAGATAGACTATGTGATCAAGGTGCTTCCTCCGATTATAGAGAGATTACGGAAGATGTCACCATTCTACAATGGATAGGAGCGCACTATGAATACGAGTGATTATAGCGAAAAGGTAATGGAACATTTCAGGGATCCGCACAATGTCGGAGAGATAAAGGACGCCAGCGGCACAGGCAAAGTAGGAAATCCTGTCTGCGGAGATGTCATGGCCCTCTACATAAAGGTAGAGAAGAATGTCATTGTCGACGCAAAATTCAAGACCTTTGGATGCGGCGCAGCCATAGCCACATCAAGCATGGTAACCGACCTTGTCAAGGGCAAGACCGTTGATGAAGCATTGAAGGTCTCTAACAGGGCTGTTGCAGAGGCCCTTGGTGGGCTGCCACCCATAAAGATGCACTGCTCTGTGCTGGCAGAAGAGGCATTAAAATCAGCGATAGAGGATTATCTAAAGAGATCGGGTAAGAAGAGATAGATGAGCACTAAAAAAGAGATAAGAAGAGAGATCCTGGATAGATTAAATAACCAGGACCCAAAGGCAAAGAAAGAAAAAGACAAAGTCTTGACTAAAAAATCATCATCAAAGTAAAATGA
>CAYLIX010000061.1:0-8136 GCA_964383775.1 uncultured Planctomycetia bacterium | reverse complement strand
GACTCGCCGGCTTTTCCAATCTCTTCTGATTCAATAGGAATACCTACGCCCTCATTGCTTTCAGGGCTAAGTGCCCAACAGCCCAGAACATCAGTTACTCCGGTCACTGTCCTTCCCACTGCACCGAGGGCCCCTTCTACAACACCCGCTAGTATGCCTGCGATCTTATTGCTTTCATCTCCACCAAATCCCTGATTAAATCCCTTGCTTACTTGGGTCGGTAACTCTACCCATCCCAGAAAGGTATTATATACCCCCCTCTGCAATTTTTCGCCTATATTTGCGCTTACATCATCTGCATACGCAGTGGATGCTGACATTACAAGCAAAATTGCTGCAAAAATTACTGATAATTTCTTTAACATTTTCCTCCTCCTTTCCTTAATCATAGTATACATGGCAAAATAAAAAAAGACAACTATTTTGATTGATTGAGAATAGTTTCAATTATCCTTGTTTATCAAAGCGCAAGATAGCAGCCTTGGTCGACTCGCTGCATCCTGCAATTCCATTATTCGCCAAATCTAGCAATATCGGCATAAGCTGAAGGCTGTATCGTTTTGCAACCGACTTTGGCACCAGGCCAGGCCACCCCCAGCAAGAGGTGTGATATATACCATCCACTACATAGTCCAGGTCATCCAGGGTAGTTGGTCGCATCGTCTCTACCGGAGCATGATTTTCAGGATTCGAAACCAGATCAACGATAACAGACCCCTTCTTAAAGAGCTTCAGCATCTGGCGCGTAACAAAGAATGGCTCCTTTTCAACATCACGGCGATACGGGCGATTAATGGCATCGACCAGTATGTCTGTGCCGGGGATATGCTTACTCATATTAAGAAAATCCCTTTTATTCAGGATCTCAATCTTAGCAAACTTGCGTGCTGCGCACCTGATAGCGCCTACTGCAATACTACCATACCCCATGATCTTAACGGTGGCGGTCGCAGGGTCTTTGCCCCATAATTTAAACCCATACTCCATACCTATTCGGCCGGATTCCTCAACAGCTTCGATCTTTCTCTTGCCAAACCGGTCTTTCAAATTCTCCAGGGGGATTGTTATCAATTTCTGTTTGCGCAGGGCCTCTTCCAATTTTGGGCGGCACCGCAGGTGCATCATAGACATAATAACGGTCCCGGGACGCATCAATTTTATCTCCTCAAAACTGGGCTCTTTTATGCGGGCTACCATATCACAGGCATAGACCTCTTTGCGAGTGCCTATCTTGCATCCAGCTTTTACAAAAGCATCATCTGTGATATCGATACCTACGCCTGCATTCTTTTCGACAATTACCGTATGATTAGCTGCAATTCTATCGATTTCAGGAGGCTGTATAATAACCCTCTTCTCCTGCCCCCTATTCTCTCTTGCAATTCCAATCTTCATGCTATCTCCATTCTCTTTTCGCCCTTTGCAATATTCAACGCCTCTTTGTCATTGATAAAACTGCCATAATGGCTGCATATAAAGAGCGCCGTTTTTATCCTGATCCGTTTCCATAAAGAAGAAAGTTCATACGTATGCGTCAGTAATGACACAATGATACTCTCTTTCGCAATTCTTCCCTTTCTGGCCAAATGGCGCGCAACCATCCAGATATCCAGAAGTGGCATAATATCAATATATAGCGTGCGTTTCTTTAATTTGCCTAGTGGGATCTCAATAATACCACTCTCACCTTCTTTGCAATGATCATTATAACACATGCGAAAGTAATTTTCAGGCGCGCCCCGCCAATCCGCGATCAACCTGCCCTTGTAATGCAGATAACGCCCTGACAAACATGAAAAGTCGAGAAAGATCCCATTCTTCTCCAAAATGGGTATAATGCTCTTACAGAAAGTAAGGTATCCTCCCCTATAAGAGATGAGATGCAGCCCTTTGCTGCGCAGCGGATCGGTTATCGAATGGATCGATTCTTCAAGCTTCTCTGGATTATCAAGCCTTCCATTATTAAAGAGCTCTTCTTCATGGCAATGTACGCCTATGCTGCCGCCACCCTTCTCCATCTCTCTCCAGAGTGCTATAAAATCGGGCTCGAGAAAATACTGCCTGGTAACAGGGGATGTATGGACAAAGTGCAATACCTTGCCACCTATAGAGCGAGCAAGGCCAATCTCGTGCTTTATTTGGTCTAGCAAGCGCTTCTTGTCAGGCCTTCTCTTCTCTTTGGGCAATCGAGTAGAAAAATACTCATCCCAGTCGCCATCTACAGTAAATACAAAATATAGGCTCATACCTTCCTTCTTTAGTAGGAAATACAGTTCTAGTATTATATCAATATAAGCAATATAATATCAAGATAATAAGGTAAAAGTAATTGCCTGAGAGAATTTTCAAGTTCCTTGAAAATTCCGTTATTTTCGTATATACTTAAATACAACGATGGAGGAGCTTATGAGTGGGAAGTTATTTTTACAGATAGTGGCTCTGATGCTGATCTTTATTGTCCTTATGACTGCAGTAAAGTGCCTTAAGAAGGCCTATTGCGGCATGGGAAAAGCTAAAACCTGCACAATGTGCGCACGAAAAGCAGGTAGGTAAAAGAAAATATTAGAGGGGTGTCAAATTTGGCACCCCTCTAATATTCGATAATTATCGAACCTTACACTTAAAAAAATTTACTTTATTAAGTCCCGTATTGCCTTAATTGCTTCCTGATTAACTTCACAATAAAATGCCTGGCCAGTACGCCTTGCAGTAATAAGCCCTGCATTCTGCAGCTCTTTAAAGTGGTGAGATATAGTTGACCTGGATATCTTCAAACAATTACATGCCTTTGTAAAGGCCTTCTCCATCCCTCCGCTGCATTCGCTAACTGATGTTTTACTACAATCCTGGTCTGCGCAGTTTTCATATATCATCATAAAGAGCTTCAAACGCTGCTCATTTGACAATGCCTTAAATATCCTTGCTTGGTTTGATAGTTTCATAACAATAGAACTATATCACATTTCTGTTGGGTTGTCAAGTCCCTGTGAGGGTTTTTACTGCGTATATATAGGTAGGTTACCTATTTTATGCTGCACTTACTCTTCATGCCCAATCTATCGAAGAGCTTCTCCAATGGGCAAAATCCTGTTAACCCGGCAACTACCATCATTATGCCTACGAGATATACCAATGGCTTAAAGAAGAGGATACCTATTAAAATAAGCACCCCTATTGTAAGCCTTGTTGGGTTAATTGATGACATAGCTTACCTCCTATTTCTATAGTTATTATCTAGACTCCTAAAAACTTAAGCATTTCGAATACTAGAAATGCTGGCCAGACTAGTGCTTTTAAGAATCCCAATGCTCCAACCCAAAAACTAGATGCAGCCGATATATAATATACTGCTGCCCCGATAATACCTTCTCCATCCTCTCTCTTTATTTCCTATTAATTTTACCACCCCTGATACTCCTTTACAAGTTATAGTTGTAGCTCATGTCTAGATCTTTTTCATTCATAATAACTGCATTATCTACATATAAAAACCATTGCTTTTTGAATAGTCGGATGTTATTATATAAACTGCAAAGATTAGAATGGAGAAGAGAGAGTGAAGGGTGTAATATTTGTAGACGTAGGAAAGTGCCTAGCCTGTAAGAGCTGTGAGCTCCACTGCGCAGTGGAGCACTCTAAGTCTAAAGAGCTCTATAAGGCTGTATTTGAGTGCCCGCTGCCGCAGGGCAGAATCGTGGTGGAGTCTGAAGGCGGTTTTAACATACCTCTCCAATGCCGCCAGTGCGAAGATGCCCCCTGCATGAAGATCTGCCCCAGCAAGGCCATAGACAGGCTTGAAAATGATCAGCCTGTTCTTATAAATGAAGAGGCATGTATAGGATGCAGCTTGTGTATAGTAGCCTGTCCATTCGGCGTTCTAAAGATGAATAGATCCGGCAAGGCTGTCATAAAATGTGATATGTGTTTCGAAAGGCTGCAAGAAGGTAAGCTCCCTGCATGCATCATGGCATGTCCCAGTAAGGCCCTAAAATTTAAAACTCTGGAAGATATATCGAAAGAGAAGAAAGATAAGTATCTGACCACCATAATCAAACCCGACAAATAAGAGCCTCCTATGCCAAGAACGCGATCGAAGGCAAAACCAAAGACCAGCATCGCCGCAGAAGTTAGAGAAATAATAGATACTTACGGCGCTAATATAACTGGCACCATCTCTATATTACAGGACATACAAGCCCGATACAGTTACCTGCCAAAAGAGGCACTCTTGGTGATAAGCAAGGAGCTTGGCATACCGTTGAGTCAGCTCTTCAGCCTGGCTACATTCTACAAGGCATTTACCCTCAATCCGCGCGGCAAACATCTCGTAACCGTATGCATGGGCACTGCATGCCATGTAAGGGGTGCATCTAAATTATCTGAAGAGATCCAGAGAAGACTAGGCATCAAGGCTGGTGAGACTACACCCGATGGAAACTTCACCCTCGATTTAGTAAACTGCCTTGGCGCCTGTGCGCTAGGACCTCTCTTGGTTATAAACGGCGAATATTACGGTAAGATGAGTTCAAAGAAGCTAGGCGCCATACTCAATAAATATAAGGCTAAGGGAAAGTGATGACCCCGGCAAAGAAGATAAGTTCACTAAAAGAGCTGGAAGAGTTAAAGAAGGGGCTACTCGCAAAAGACGGTTCTGCCAAGGCCTGCGTAACAGTATGTAAAGGGACGGGTTGCTCTGCCTCAGGAAGTGTCTCTTTAGCAGATGCCTTTAGGAATGGGATTAAGAAGCTCCCACCTAAGCACAAGGTAGAACTGCGCACAACTGGATGCCATGGCTTCTGCGAACAAGGGCCACTTGTAGTGATCCATGCGGATGGTATCTTTTACTGCAAGGTCACGCCAAAAGATGTGTCCGAGATTCTGACTGAGACCGTATCCAAAGGCAAGGTAATAGACCGCTTGCTATATGTAGACCCTTCTACTAAAGAGAAGGTCGTTCACGAGAAAGAAGTCCCATTCTACAAGAAGCAGTCGCGTTTACTCTTCGGTAATAACGGCCATATAGATCCTGCCGCGATAGAAGATTATATAAAGCTGGGAGGATATGCCTCATTAGGCAAGGCCCTATCCAATGCAAAACCCGATAAAATAATAGAGGCGATAACTGCTTCGGGATTGCGTGGAAGGGGCGGCGGTGGCTTTTCCACTGGAAGGAAATGGGCATCATGTCGAAAGGCGCACGGTGATACCAAATATATAATATGCAATGCTGACGAAGGTGATCCCGGAGCCTTTCAAGACCGAAGTTTGCTAGAAGGCAATCCACACAGCATATTAGAAGGGATGATAATAGGCGGTTACGCCGTTGGGGCAAATGAAGGCTATATATATGTGCGCGATGAATATCCTCTGGCCGTAAAACACATTACAAATGCCATAAGCGATGCAAAAAAAGCCGGGCTTATAGGAAAGGATATACTCGGGTCAGGCTTCTCCTTTAACGTTAAGGTAAGTCGCGGCGGAGGGGCATTCGTATGCGGTGAATCGAGCGCACTCATGGCGTCGATCGAAGGGAGGCTAGGCGAGCCTAGATTCAAGCACGTCCACGCCACTGAAAAGGGGCTCTGGGGTAAGCCCACAGTTCTCAATAATGTAAAGACATGGGCAACGATCCCAGTTATTATAAATAAAGGTGCTGATTGGTTCTCGAAGATAGGGACCGAGAAGTCCAAGGGTACCATGATATTTTCTCTGGTAGGCAAGATAAATAATACAGGCTTGGTAGAGGTCCCGATGGGTATAACCCTGCGGAAATTGATATTTAACATTGGTGGCGGCATTCCGGGTGAAAGGCGTTTTAAGGCAGTTCAGACAGGTGGGCCTTCCGGCGGCTGCATACCGGAGAAGCTACTCGATCTGCCCATAGATTTTGACAGCCTTACTGAGGCTGGTTCCATGATGGGGTCTGGTAGTTTCATAATTATGGACGAGGATACTTGCATGGTCGATGTAGCAAAGTACTTTCTCTCCTTTACCATGGAAGAATCTTGCGGCAAATGCACACCCTGCAGGGAAGGCACAATGCACATGCTGGATATACTCGATAGGATCACCAAGGGCAGCGCTAATGAAAAAGATCTGGAGCTACTCGAAGAGCTTGGAAGGATGATAAAGATTACATCCTTATGCCAGTTGGGTGCGTCCGCCCCTAATCCCATATTGAGCACCTTGCAATATTTTAAGGACGAGTACATCGCTCATATTAAGGATAAGAAATGTCCTGCAGGTGTCTGCAAAAAGCTTGTCAAATATTCGATAGATGAGAAGAATTGTACGGGCTGCACGGCTTGTGCTAAGCAGTGCCCTGTAGACGCCATCTCCGGAGAGAAGAAGAAGCCGCATAAGATAGATAGCAAAAAGTGCACAAAATGCGGCCTCTGTCATGACGTCTGTAAGTTCAAAGCCGTAAAGGTGAGATAGCGATGGTAAATATAACCATAGACAATAAGAAGCTGCAGGTTAAGGAAGGTCTTACTGTCCTGGAGGCTGCTATGAGTTTGGGGATCGAGATTCCTACCTTATGCCATCATGAGGCCATTGCACCATACGGGGCCTGCCGCTTGTGCATAGTAGAACTTCGTTCAGACAAATGGTCAAAACTCCAGACAGCCTGTACCTATCCTGTGTGGGATGGTCTTGAGGTATTGACCGATTCGAAGAAGGTCTTAGAGGCACGCAGGTTTATAATCGAGCTCCTACTCGCCCGCTGTCCAAATTCCAAAGATATCTGCGCCATAGCTGCTAAGCTGGGAGTAACAAAGAGTAGGTTCAAGACTGTAAATTCTAATGAAAAATGTATGCTCTGTGGCCACTGCGTGAGGGTCTGCAAGGAACTGATAGGCAGCTCTGCCATCAGCTTCATAAATCGTGGAAAAGAGAGGGCTGTCGAGACCCCATTTAAGATCGATTCCAATACGTGCATAGGGTGTGGCGCATGTGCTGCAGTCTGTCCGACAGATGTGATCAAGATAGAAGACGTAGCTGGAAACCGTAAGCTTGAAACCTGGCACACTGAGCTTAAGCTGGTTAAATGCGGGGGCTGCGGGAAGCACTTCACTACAGCAAAGAGCCTTGATTTTGTCAGGGATAAACTTGGCCTACCTAATGAGACCTTTAACCGCTGCACCAATTGTAAGCGTAAAAACTTAGGCAAGGAACTCGCCGGTACAAAGAAACCCTAGTCAGATCTAGATCTTATCTACGATTTTTTCTAAAAGTTAGGATTCCGATGATCAGAAGCGGCAGAAATGTAATAATGAAAGCCTGTCCTACTGCAACAGTGGTTCCATGCCCGCCTGCCTTGTCATGGCCGCTTAAGACTACAGGATATGAATAGATTAATAATGACATTCCCAAAGCGCTACCCGCAAAGCCCAGCACCATCTCTATAATACCCAATATCCTAATCAATCTCTTCTTCATATGTACCAATAGTGGCGGAGAGGCAGGGACTGGGGTGCATTTAGCTTCAAAACAGCCCTTTCACCACACTTTCCACCACACTTTTTCACTGTTTTTGCTTCTTTCTGTATACTAACTCGTGCCAACCCCAGCACCAGTTCCTTATAGTAATTTTGCCTTCGTCTTCAGATGGATATTCTTCAAACCAGCCCCTTTTGCACTCACTGTTATCGCATCTGTATCCAAACTCTGGACAACCTTCAAATCTTTCATTCTGCCACAGGAAATCTTGCGAGTTTTCTTCCAGTGATTTAACATAGTTGGCATCACCTTCGTATAACATTTCTACTCTTCTCATGTTATGCCCGCATTCTGGGCAGCTAATAGTGCTGTCTTTCTTATATTCTTTGAAGAAACCGTATTCTTCTTCTATATCCTCTCTAGTCATTATCCCAAGCTCTATCCATTCTTCCTCTAAGTTATCCATAAATCCTACTTCATTTAAGATACGCCAGAATTCTGAAAACATGGTCGAGTCATATTGAAGAGATTCGACTGTAATTTTACCTAACTCTTCATTCCATCCATCATGTTTTTTCCGGGTTTCCTGATATTTCCTTTCTACCTCTAGAGATCTTAATCCTGCTTCATGGTGTTTTTTACATAATTCAGGTGGCTTAAGGGTGTTCCATTCTTTAATATAATTATCTAACAATT